>CAITYE010000249.1 GCA_903896535.1 uncultured Paracraurococcus sp. | reverse complement strand
GGCGAGGGCCGGCCGCCGGCGGGCACCGCACCGCCCTCCAGCAGCCGCTTCACCAGATCGCCGGGCGGCGGCAGGTCGGCCAGATGCGCCAGGCGCAGCAGCACCATCTCCACCGCCGCGCGCTTGTCCGGTGCCTCCGCCACCTCGCCCAGGCCCTTCAGCAGGATCTGCCAGGCCCGGCCCAGCACCGGCATCGCCAGCCGTGCGGCCAGCGCCGCGCCACGGGTGCGCTCGCCCTCGGTCAGTGCCGGGTCCTCGGCCAGCGACGGCACGGCCCGCAGCCGGCTGAGCGTATGGGTCAGCTCCAGCAGGTCCTGCAGCACCACCGCCGGGTCGGCGCCGCGTTCATGCGCGCGGTCGAGCAGCGCCAGCATGGCCGGGGTATCGCCGGCCATCAGCACCTCCATCAGCTCCAGCACCAGCGCCCGGTCGGCGAGGCCCAGCATGTCGCGCACCGCCTCGGCGCCAACCCGGGCCTCCGCGCCGCCCAGCGCGATGGCCTGGTCGAGCAGCGAGAGTCCGTCGCGCACTGAGCCATCGGCCGCGCGGGCGATCATCGCCAGCGCCTCCGGCTCCACCTGCACGTGTTCCTGTTCGGCGAGGCGGGCGAAATGCTGGCGCAGCTCGGCCTGCGGCACGCGGCGCAGATGGAAGGTCTGGCAGCGGCTGAGGATGGTGGCCGGCACCTTCCGCAACTCGGTGGTCGCCAGCATGAATTTCACCTGGCCGGGCGGTTCCTCCAGCGTCTTCAGCAGCGCGTTGAACGCCGCGTTGGACAACATGTGGACCTCGTCCAGGATGATGACCTTGAAGCGGCCCTGTGCGGGGCGGAAGCGCAAATTCTCCCGCAGCTCTCGCACATCGTCGATGCCGTTGTTCGATGCGGCGTCCAGCTCCTGCACATCCGGGTGCCGGTCGGCCAGGATGGCGCGGCATTCGGGGCAGACGCCGCAGGGCTCGGGCGTCGGCCCGCCCTTGCCGTCCGGGCCAATGCAGTTCAGCGCGCGGGCGATGATGCGCGCCGTCGTCGTCTTGCCGACGCCCCGCACGCCGGTGAGCATGAAGGCATGCGCCACGCGGTTCTGCGCGAAGGCGTTGCGCAGCGTGCGGACCAGCGCGTCCTGGCCGATCAGCTCGGCGAAGGTCGAGGGGCGATATTTGCGCGCCAGCACGCGATAAGGCGCAGCGACCGCGGGGGCGATAATGGCTGCGACGGGGGCCGGCGGCAGGGCAGGGGCCGAGGCGGCGGCGGGAGCGGGGCCGGGCGCGGGCTCACCGAACAGGCCGGGCCCGTCAGGCGGCGGCGGCGCGGGCAGCTCTTCCTCAGCGTTGGGATCGGTCTCCGACATGCCCTGGCGGCGGTCCCTTCGCGACAAACCCCGCCGGGCGGGAGGGTGGAAGGCCGGACAGCGACCCGGGCGAGAACCCGTTACGGCTGCTTCCTTCCGGATCTGACCGGGTTGGCGAGGAGCCCGTCCACCACCGACCTTCCGAGGGCACCATATCATATCCCGGGGCTTTCGCCACAATGGGGGGCGCGGAATCGTCCTGGACGGGCCCGGATGCGATCGCCCCGCCCTGTTGCCCGGCCCGGGGCCCCGTGGCACCGTCCGCAAATGCTCTCGATCCCCGCCAGCCGTTCCAATGCCTATACCGGCAGCCCGCTCGACCGCGCCGCGGAAAAACGCGACGACGCCGACTGGATCGCCGCCGCGCTGCACGATCCCGAAACCCTCTACGCCCCGGTCTGGCGCAGCCGCAGCCTGATGCGCGGTGTCGAGGCCGGCACCCCGGAAGCCGTGCTGCTGACCGGCGCGGCGGCTGAACGCGTACGCATGGCCGGTGGGCCCTGGGCCTTCCTCGGCCTGTGGGAAGGACGCTCGGTCTTCGCCGTCGATTGCTCGGACGCCGATGACCCGCTGCCGCTGCTGCCGCCCGACCGCGGCGCCTTCACCGATCTGCGCCAGGTGGCGGGCCTGCTGCCGGCGGGGGAGGCGAGCGTCCTCGCCCATGCCCGCGGCCTGATGCACTGGCGCACCAAGCATCGCTATTGCGGCATTTGCGGCGCGGCGTGTGAGCCGCGTTCCGCCGGGCATGTCATGGTCTGCACCGGCTGCAAGGGGCAGCATTTCCCGCGCACCGACCCGGCGGTGATCATGCTGGTGGTGCGCGGCGACAAATGCCTGCTGGCGCATTCCCAGCGCTTTCCCAACACCACCATGTATTCGACCCTGGCCGGCTTCGTGGAGCCCGGCGAGAGCCTGGAAGAAGCCGTCCGGCGCGAGGTGAAGGAGGAGGCCGGCATCGATGTCGGCACGGTGCGGTACCATTCCTCCCAGCCCTGGCCCTTCCCCTCCTCCATCATGCTCGGCTTCCATGCCGAGGGGCTGAGCGAGGAGATCACCATCCAGGTCGAGGAACTGCGCGATGCGAAGTGGTTCTCCAAGGAGGATTGCCGCAACCATCGCGCGCTGGGCTTCGGCCTGCCGCGCGCCGATTCCATCGCCCGGCGGCTGATCGAGGATTGGCTGGCGCAGGGGTGAACGGCGCGATGAGCGATGTCGCAATCCAGGTGGTGCGCCTGCCGCATGCCGAAGGGCTGGCGCTGCCGGCCTATGCCACGGAAGGCGCTGCCGGGATGGACCTGCTGGCGGCGGTGACCGCGCCGCTGGTCATCGCGCCTGGCGGGCGGGCGCTAGTGCCGACCGGCCTTTGCATCGCCCTGCCGGCGGGCTTTGAGCTGCAGGTGCGCCCGCGCAGCGGGCTTGCGCTGAAGAACGGGATCATGCTGGCGAATAGCCCGGGCACGATCGATGAGGATTATCGCGGCGAACTCGGCATCATCGTGCTGAACGGCGGCGAGTCGCCGTTCACGGTGGAACGCGGCATGCGCATCGCCCAGGCCGTGGTGGCGCCGGTCACCCGCGCCGTCTGGCAGGAGGTGCCGGCCCTGCCCGCGACGGTGCGCGGCGCGGGCGGGTTTGGCAGCACCGGCCGGGGCTAAAGCAGCCTCCGGTCTGCTGGCTCATGCGGTGATCGATCAGACCGGATTTCTTGTTCTAGAGCGCGATGCGTTGAGGCGGAATCGCCGAAGGCGCTGAATCGCGCGATCCAACACATGCTAGAGCGGGCTGCGTGAACGCATGTGAACGCAGCATGCTCTAGGCGCCGGCGCCGAGTGGGCGAATTCCCCTGCTTAGCGGTGGCTTTGCTGGTTTTCGGACAAATCCCGCCTCTGCCCCTTGCGGGCGAAAGCGGGTTGAAGGTGTTGAAGCGCCCTCAATACAGGGCGGGCTTCAAGATCCGCGATCTGGACCCGGCCGCGCGCCTGGCTTTGCTGGCGGGCGGGCGCTTTAATTTGAGGCGTTTGAGGGTTTGAAGCGGCATTCGCACGACGGCCGGGCGCCGGGCCGGGCGGCGCGATGGGGACGGATGCACAGCTTC
>CAITYE010000248.1 GCA_903896535.1 uncultured Paracraurococcus sp. | reverse complement strand
TGCTGGGCATTGCGGCCGAGTCGCCGCTGGCCGCGCTCCGCGCCCGCCGGGCGCCGGCCCGCGCGCATGCCGAGGGCGCCTGGCGGGAGTTGGTCCTGCCGCCAGCCCCAGGTGGCCTGAGCCTGCCTGAGCGCGCCGCGCTGGCCCTGCGAGTGGCCTTGCTGGAAGGTGCGGCGCCATTGGCCGCGCATTATCGCGGCCTGCTCGCCGAATGGCCGGCGGCGCAGGCGGCGGCCGAGTGTTTCCCCGCCGCGGGCGGCGATGATCGCCTCTCCCTCCTCCTGCGCTTCGCTGATCTGGTGGCGCGGGCGCCGGGGCGGTGTGACCAGGCGGCGATCGACGCGCTGACAGCGGCCGGGCTTTCGACGCAGGATATCGTCGCGGCGACGCAGCTGATTGCCTTCGTCCCCTATCAGACCCGGCTGCTGGCCGGGCTGCGCGCCTTGCAGACGGCGGCATGAGCGGTTTCACCCTGGGCCCGGTCGGTTGGCGGCCACGGGTGCCGCCGGTGCGCGCCGAGCAGGCGAGCCCGGCGCAACTCGCCGCGCTGGAGGCCTGCCCGCCGGCGCAGCGCCGCTCCACCTATTTCCTGACGCTGGCCAACGATCCCGGCTCGCTCGGCGAACGCGGCGCGCTGTTCACCGAGGTGATGTACGCCGAGGGCGGTCTTGATCGCGCCGATCGGGAACTGGCCACCGCCGTCGTCTCCATGGTCAATGGCTGTGTCTATTGCACCAGCGTGCACGCGCAGCGCTTCGTGGAACTGACCGGTGAGACGGCGCTGATGCAGCGCCTGCTGGCGGAGGGGCTGGATATCCCGCTGGCGCCGCGCTGGCGTGCCATCGTCGATGCCGCCATCCGGCTGACCGCCGCGCCGGAGGCCTTCGGCCCGGCCGAGATCGCCGCGCTGCGGGGGGTGGGGCTCGACGATCTGGAGATCCTCGACCTGATCCATGCCATCGCCATGTTCGCCAACGCCAACCGCCTGATGCAGGCGCTTGGCCAAAGCATCCTGCCGGGCGGCGCGCGGGCGGGCTGAGGGGGGCGCCTTGGCTGGCACCCGGCTTGCTGTTCCCCGTGCGGTCCATTAGGCCAGTCGTAGAAGGAGCAATCGCATGATCGATCGCCGCCGGGCTCTCGCCCTTGCCACCCTCGCCCTTGCCGTGCCGCGCCTTGGCCAGGCCCAGGCCGCCCCGATCAAGATCGGCATGAGCGGTTGGACCGGCTTCGCGCCGCTGACGCTCGCTGATCGTGGCGGGCTGTTCAAGAAGCACGGCGTCAATGCCGAGACGGTCTTCATCCCGCAGGCGCAGCGCCTCGCCGCCCTCGCCTCCGGGGCGGTGCAGGGGGTGGCGACGACGGTCGATACCCAGCTCGTCTGGTCCAGCTCCGTGCCGCTGACGCAAGTGCTGGTGCTTGATCGCTCAAAGGGCGGCGACGGCATTGCGGTGAAGCCCGGCATCGGCAGCATCGCCGAGCTGAAGGGCAGGACGGTGGGCGTCGATGGCGCCGGGACCACGCCCTATTTCGTCCTGGTCTATGTGCTGCGGAAGAACGGGATGAGCATCAAGGATGTCCGCCCGGTGACGCTGGCGCCGCAGCCGGCGGCCAATGCCTTCATCGCCGGCCAGGTGGACGCGGCTTCCACCTACGAGCCCTATCTCGGCACCATCCGCAATGATGCGGCCAGCGGGAAGATCCTGGTGACCACGCTCGACTACCCCATCGTGGTCGATACCCTCGCCTTCCCGACCGAGATGGTGGCCAAGCAGAAGGATGAGATCGCCAAGATCGTCGCCGCCTTCTTCGAGGCGCTGGCGATGATCAAGGCGCAGCCGCAGGACGCCTTCCGGATCATGGGCGAGCGGGTGAACCTGACCGCCGAGGCCTTCGGCAAATCGGCCAGCTTCATCGAATGGCAGGATCGCGCGATGAACCAGGCCTTCATGGCCAAGGGCCTGCCCGAACTCATGGCCGAGGCCGCCGAGCTCCAGCTGGAGGCCGGGGTGATCCGCCAGAAGCCGGCGCTTGGGCCGATGCTGGACACCAGCTTCATCGGCTGATGCGCCGGGGCTCTCCCTTCGCGCCGCTGCGGCCCCTGGCGCCGGGGCCGCGGCTCGGCCTTGGCGTGCTGTTCTTCGCGCTGTTCCTCGGCGCCTGGGCAGCGGCGACCTATGGCGGCCTGATCAAGCCGCTGTTTCTGGCCGATCCGGGCAAGACGCTGCGTTCGGGTGTGCAGCTTTTCGTCGAATTCGGCTTCCTCCAGGATATCGGCATCACGGTCTTCCGGGTGGTCGGTGGCTTCCTGCTGGCGGCGGCGGTCGGTGTGCCGCTCGGCATCCTGATGGGCGCCTTCAAGCCGTTCGAGGCGCTGCTGGAGCCCTTCATCTCCTTCGCCCGCTACCTGCCGGCCTCGGCCTTCATCCCGTTGCTGATCCTCTGGGCGGGGGTGGGGGAGGCGCAGAAGCTGCTGGTGATCTTCATCGGGGCCTTCTTCCAGCTCGTGCTCATGATCGCCGTGGTGATCGGTGAGACCCGGCGCGACCTGATGGAGGCCGCCTATACGCTGGGTGCCGGGCAGTCCTCGGTGGTGCGGCGGGTGATGCTGCCGGGGGCCGCGCCGCATATCGCCGAGACGCTGCGCCTCGTGCTCGGCTGGGCCTGGACCTATGTCATCGTCGCCGAGCTTGTGGGCGCCGAAGCCGGGATCGGCCATCGGATCATGGACAGTCAACGCTTCCTCGATACCGGTCAGATGATCTTCTGCATCGTCATCATCGGGCTGATCGGCCTCGGCTCCGATCTCGCGGTGAAGCGGCTGAACGCGTGGCTCTTTCCCTGGTATGCCGGCCGGTGAGCGGCGCGCCGCAACTGACCATCGCTGGGCTCGCCCGCCGCTTCCCCGGCCCGCGCGGCGGCCCGCCGACCGAGGCGCTGGCGCCGCTCGACCTGACCGTCGCGCGGAACGAGTTCATCGCCATCCTCGGCCCCTCGGGCTGCGGCAAATCGACGCTGCTCCGGATCGTCGCCGGGCTCGACCAGCCGAGCGCCGGGCGGGTGCTGCTGGAAGGTGCAGAGATCGCCGCACCTGGCGCCGATCGTGGCATGGTGTTCCAGAGCTACACGCTGTTTCCCTGGCTGACGGTCGCCGAGAATATCGGCTTCGGGCTGCGCGAACGCGGCGTGCCGGCCGCTGAGCGGGCCCGGGTCGCCGCCGCCTGGATGGGGCGGGTCGGCCTGGACGGCTTCGCGCGGCATTATCCGCGCATGCTCTCGGGCGGCATGCAGCAGCGCACCGCCCTGGCCCGCGCGCTGGCCAATGATCCGAAGATCCTGCTGCTGGATGAGCCCTTCGGCGCCCTCGATCACCAGACCCGCAGCCTGATGCAGGAATTGCTGCTGGGCATCTGGGAGGCGGCGCAGAAGACCGTGCTGCTGGTCACCCACGACATCGAGGAAGCGCTGTTCATGGCCAGCCGCGTGCTGGTGATGACCGCACGGCCGGGCCGGATCAAAAGCGCGGTCGCGGTGCCCTTCCCCTATCCACGCGCCTATACGCTGAAGACCACGCCGGAATTCGCCGCG
>CAITYE010000247.1 GCA_903896535.1 uncultured Paracraurococcus sp. | reverse complement strand
TGCTGCGCCGCGCCACCGAACTGCACGTCGCCACGGCCTTCCCCGCGCCCGCGCCGCTCTGGCACGGCGCGCGCTGGCGCCATCCGCGCATCCGCCTCGCGTATCTCTCGGCCGACCTGCACGACCACGCGACGGCGCAGTTGATGGCTGGCGTCTTCGAACAGCACGACCGCGCGCGCTTCGAGGTTTTCGCCCTCTCCGCCGGGCCGGAGGATGGCAGCGCGCTGCGCGGCCGGTTGCGCGGCGCCTTCGAGCATTTCGAGGATGTCCGCGCGCTCTCCGATACGGCGCTGGCCGCCTGGATCGCGGCGCGGCAGATCGACCTGCTGGTCGATCTGAAGGGCCATACCGAAGGGAATCGCTTCGGCGTGCTGCTGCGCCGGCCGGCGCCGGTGCAGGCGCATTGGCTGGGCTTCCCCTGCACCACCGGCGCGACGGCGATCGACTACATCCTGCTCGACAACGTGCTGGCGCCGCCGGGGGCGGAGGCGGACTACACCGAACAGGTCGTACGCCTGCCGCATAGCTACCAGCCCAATGACCGCGCCCGGCTGATCGGCCCGACGCCGAGCCGCACCGAGGCCGGCCTGCCGGCGACCGGCTTCGTCTTCTGCGCCTTCCACGGCGCCTTCAAGATCACGCCGACGATCTTCGCCTGTTGGCTGGATTTGCTGCAGGCGGTGCCCGACAGCGTCCTCTGGCTGCTGGCGATGGACCCGGTGGCGGAGCGGAACCTCCGGGCCGCAGCGGCCGCCGCCGGGATCGATCCCGGCCGGCTGATCTGCGCCCCGCACCTGCCGGGTCCGGCGCATCTCGCGCGGCAGCGGCTGGCCGGGATCTTCCTCGATACTCCGCTCTGCAACGCCCATACGACCGCAAGCGATGCGCTCTGGGCCGGGCTGCCGGTGCTGACCGTGCCTGGGGCGACGTTGGCCGCGCGCGTGGCCGCAAGCCTGCTGCATGCGCTGGGGATGGCGGACTGCGTGCTGCCTGACCAGGACGCCTATGCCGCCAAGGCGTGGCATCTGGCCACCGATCCTGCGGCGCTTGGCGCGCTCAAGGCCCGGCTGGCCGCGGCGCGGGAGCACGCGCCGCTATTCGATACGGCCTTGATCACCCACCATGTCGAAGCCGCCTACACGACGATGTGGGACCGCTGGCAGGCCGGCTTGCCGCCCGCCGGCTTTGCGGTGCCGGCATGACCTGGCTGCTCGCTGGCCTGCCGGACGGCATGGGGCTGGTCTGGCTGCTGGGGGGCGCGCTGGTCAGCGGGCTGGCGCGCGGCTTTTCCGGCTTTGGCGCGGCGATGATCTTCGTCCCCATCGCCGCCATCGCGGTGGGGCCGCAACGCGCGGCGCCACTGATGCTGCTGGTCGATATGCTGGGCATCGTGGCGATCACCCCCGGCGCCTGGGCCAGCGGCGACCGGCGAGAGGTGGGCTGGCTGGCGATCGGCCTTGGCCTTGGCATGCCGCTCGGCGTCGCCGCGCTGCTCAGCTTCGATCCGCTGCCGCTGCGCTGGGCGATCTCGCTGTCGATCCTGGCGATGCTGGCGCTGTTGATCTCCGGGTGGCGGTTCGCGGCGGAGCCGCCACGACGCGTGACGATCGGCGTCGGCATCCTGGGCGGCGTGCTGGGCGGGGTGGCGATGATCCCCGGGCCGCCGGGGCTCGCCTATCTGCTGAGCCGGCAGAGCGCGGCGCGGCGCATCCGGGACGATTTCGCGCTCTACCTCGCGGCGAGCGCGGTCTTTGCCACCATCGCCTATATCGCCGGCGGACTGCTGGGCTGGGATTTGCTGCGGCCGACGCTGGCCGCGGCGCCGCTTTATGGCTTCGGCATCTGGATGGGGACGCGGATGTTCGGGCTGGCGAGCGACCTGACCTTCCGCCGGGTCTGCTATGGCATGATCGCGCTGGCGGCCCTGATCGGGCTGCCGCTTTGGGATGGGATGCGTCGCTGATGGGTAACTACGACCGCGCCACCTTCCGCCCGCGCACCTGGCATGACGCGACGCCCGCCTTCCACGACGGCGGTGATACGCCACGCGCTTATCTGGAACGCTGCCTGGAGACCATCGCGGCGCGCGAGCCGGTGGTGCGCGCCTTCGTTGTCCTGAACGAAGCCGGCGCGCGGGGCGCGGCCGATGCCAGCACCGCGCGCTGGCGCGCTGGCCGGCCGCTTTCGCCGATCGACGGCATGCCGCTCGGCATCAAGGACCTGCTGGAGACGCGCGACATGCCGACGCAGATGAACTGCGCCGCCATGGCGGGCAATTTCCCGAAGCGCGACAATGCCGCGGTGCGGGCGCTGCGCGAGGCCGGGGCGGTCATCCTCGGCAAGACAGTGACCGCTGAGTTGGGCGGCGCGCACCCCGGGCCGACCACCAACCCCTTTGACCCGGCGCGCACGCCGGGCGGCTCCTCCTCCGGCTCAGCCGCGGCGGTGGGTGCGGGGATGCTACCGGCCGCGCTTGGGACCCAGGTCGGCGGCTCGATCATCCGGCCCGCGGCCTATTGCGCCAATGTCGCCCTGAAGCCGAGCCAGGGCGCGATCCACCGGGGCGAGCGGCAAACCACCAGCCAATCGACGCACGGCATGCATGCCGGCTGCATCGAGGATGTCTGGCTGACGATGATCGAGATCGCCCGCCGGGTGGGCGGCGATCCGGGCCGCGCCGCGCTCACCGGACCCACGGCCCCGCCGGCGGCGCGGCGGCCGGAGCGGCTGATCGTCATGGAAACCGAAGGCTGGGCCAGCCTCGATGCGCCCAGCCGGGCTACCTTTGAGGCGCTGCTCGACCGGCTGGCGGCGCAGGGCATCGCTATCCTGCGCCGCGACGCGCACCCGCTGATTGCGCGCTTCGAAGCCGGCATCGCGGAGGCGCGGGCGATCAGCGCGGTCATCACCGGCTGGGAGAATCGCTGGTATCAGCGCGCCATGCTCGACATCCATCCCGGCGGTATCTCGGCGCGTGGCGTCGCGGCGCTGGAGCGGGCGGAGGCGCTGAGCCTCGCGGATTATGAGACGGCGCTGGCATTACGGGCGGAAGCCCAGGCGCGACATGCGCGGATCGCACCGCTGGCCGATGCGGTGATCGCGCTGGCCTGCCCGGGCCCAGCGCCGCTCTGGCCCGGCGACGCGCCAGGTGCACCGCTGGCGCCGCGCCCGACCGGCGATGTCGCCTTCAACACGCCATCCTCGATGCTCTTTGCACCGGCAGTGACGGTGCCGCTGCTCGCGGTCAGCGGCATGCCGGTGGGCGTGCAGATCATGACCCCGCCGGGCGAGGATGCCCGGGCGATGGCGATCGCCGGCTGGCTAGACGGAATGCGTTGAGGCGGAATCGCCGAAGGCGCTGAATCCCGAGACCAAATAAAGGTCAGATCAGGATGCGTGCGCGAACGCGAAAGCATCCTGATCTAACCGGCGCCGCCTGATCACACCCGGTGCAGGAAGCGCTTGGGCTGGAAGCTGCTGGCATCCGCCATCGCCCAAGCCTCGGCATAGCGGGGATCATCGGTCCCCCGGAGCAAGGCGCCGGGCTGCAGGCGCGGGTAAAGCTCGTCGAAGCGCAGCACATCGAATTGCGAAACGCGGCGGCGGAAATGCTCCGGGCGGAACTCATGTGGGTGGTCGATGCCGGTGGCGGCGACCAATTCGGAGAGGACTTCAAGCGTCGCCTCATGGAAATGCGCCACCCGCATCGCCTTGTCCGGCACATCGAGAGCGCGGGCGCGGGCCGGGTCCTGCGTGGCGACGCCGGTCGGGCAGCGGTCGGTATGGCAGGAGAGCGACTGGATGCAGCCGAGTGCGAACATGAAGCCGCGCGCCGAATTGCACCAATCGGCGCCCAGCGCCATCGCCCGGGCGATATCGAAGGACGAGGTGATCTTGCCGCTGGCCCCCAGCCGGATCCGGTCCCGCAAATCGCAGCCGACCAGCGCGTGGTGGACGAAGGTGAGACCTTCGCGCAGCGGCATGCCGACGTGATCCATGAATTCCAGCGGCGCGGCACCGGTGCCGCCCTCCTTGCCATCAACGACGATGAAATCCGGGGTGATCCCGGTCTCGACCATCGCCTTGCAGATGGCCAGGAATTCCCAGCGATGCCCGATGCACAGCTTGAAGCCGGCCGGCTTGCCGCCCGCCAGGCGGCGCATCTCGGCAATGAAGCGCAGCATCTCAACCGGCGTCGAGAACGCCGAGTGGCGGGAGGGGGAGACGCAATCCTCGCCCATCGGGACGCCGCGCGTGGCGGCGATCTCGGCGCTCACCTTGGCCGCCGGCAACACGCCGCCATGCCCCGGCTTGGCGCCCTGGCTGAGCTTGAGCTCCACCATCTTCACCTGCGGGTTGGCCGCGGTTTCAGCAAAGCGTTCGGCGGAAAAGGTCCCGTCGGGGTTGCGGGCGCCGAAATAGCCGCTGCCGATTTCCCAGATGATGTCGCCGCCGCCTTCCTTGTGATAGGGGCTGAGCCCGCCCTCTCCCGTATCATGCGCGAAGCCGCCCAACTTGGCGCCGCGATTGAGCGCGCGGATGGCATTGGGGCTGAGCGCGCCAAAGCTCATCGCGGAGATGTTGAAGATCGAGGCGTCGTAGGGCTGGGTGCAGTCTGGCCCGCCGATCCGCAGGCGGAAATCTGGGTTCTGCTTGTCGTGCGCGACGATCGAATGGGTCAGCCACTCAAAGCCGGTATCGGTCACCTCGTACTGCGTACCGAACGGCCGCTTATCGAGTTGCAGCTTGGCACGCTGGTAAACGAGCGCCCGTTTGTCGCGGCTGAAGGGGGTCCCGTTTTTCTCATCCTCGAAGAAATATTGCCGCATCTCCGGGCGGATGGATTCCAGCAGAAAGCGCAGATGCGCCGTGATCGGATAGTTGCGGAGCACCGCGTGTTTGGTCTGCCAGAGATCATGGCAGCCGAGGGCAGTGAGACCGGCGAAGAGCAGAAAGGCCAGCAACCAGAACCAACCACCGGCGGTCAATACGCAGACCAGGCACAGCAGGGCGAGGAGGCCCGCGAGGCCAAGCGTGGCGAAGCGCGGTGACAAGGCAAGGCGAAGTCGCGGCATGGGCGTCTCCCTGGGCCGCGCGGCACGACCCTGCGGCGTATCCTAGAGCAATATCCGATCGGATGGACTCACCTGATCGGGCCTTGTGCTCTCGGATAAATGCCGATTCCAGAGCAGGTTATCTCCATCCTGATCGATCCCCCTGCGATCCATCAGGACGGAGCCAGCTCGCGCGCCGCCCGCTGACAGGCTGACGATCATTTTGCTCCCGGGCCGCGCTGCTTGATTTTCAGGCGGACCGCCCATTTTTCTGACATCTGGCGGCAGGCGCGCCCATATTTTCGGCATTCTCTGCCAATCGCGGCCATTTTCTGCTGCCCGCTCGCCAGCACA
The DNA here is from genome assembly GCA_903896535.1 of uncultured Paracraurococcus sp. GTDB lineage: Bacteria > Pseudomonadota > Alphaproteobacteria > Acetobacterales > Acetobacteraceae > CAITYE01. The sequence goes on along the minus strand of CAITYE010000247.1, from coordinate 2,405 downwards.
GCCCTGGCGGAAACACTAGACTTCCAGCGTCGCAAACCTCGGAGCGCGCCATGGATATCGGCATCTTCCTCCCCATCGGGAATAATGGCTGGTTGATCTCCAGCACTTCGCCGCAGTTCATGCCGAGTTTCGATCTCAACCGCGCGGTGACCGAGAAGGCGGAGCGCTTCGGCTTCGAATTCGCACTTTCCATGATCAAACTGCGCGGGTTTGGCGGCCCATCGCAGTATTGGGATCACAACCTCGAAAGCTTCACCCTGATGGCGGGGCTGGCGGCGGTGACAACGCGGATCAAGCTCTTTGCCTCGGTCGCGGTGCTCACCATCCCGCCGGCGATCCTCGCCCGCATGGCCAGCACCATCGATTCCATCAGCCACGGCCGCTTCGGCGTGAACATCGTCTCCGGTTGGCAGAAGGCTGAATACGAGCAGATGCACATCTGGCCGGGGGAGGCGCATTTCGCCCGCCGCTACGAATACTGCAGCGAATATGTCCAGGTGATGCAGGACCTCTGGACCAGCGGCCGCTCGGACCTCAAGGGCGATTTCTTCCAGATGACGGATTGCCGGGTCAGCCCCACGCCGATGGCCAAGATCGACATCATCGCCGCCGGGCAATCAAACCGCGGCATGCGCTTCGCCGCCGAATACTGCGACTACAACTTCATCTCCGCCGGCGGCATCAACGAGATCAACCAGGTGGCCCCCCACACCGCCCGCTTGGCGGAGGCGAACAAGGCGGCGGGGCGCGACTGCAAGGCCATGCTGCTGATGATGATCATCGCCGATGAGACCGATGCGGCCGCGATGGCGAAATGGCACCACTACGTCGAAGGAACCGATCTGGAAGCCTTGGCCTGGCGCGATGGCCAGGCCGGCGCCGATGTGAAGGCCGAAGCGCACAGCACGGTCGGACGCATGGTCCGCGCCGACCGCGTGCCGACCAACATGCTGCGCCTGATCGGCAGCTACGAGACGGTGGCGCGCCAGCTGGACGAGCTATCGCTGACGCCCGGCTTGGCCGGGGTGATGCTGACCTTCGACGACTTCCTGATCGGCATGGAGCAGTTCGGCACCCGGATCCAGCCGCTGATGAAATGCCGCCAGCATATCCTGCCGCAACTTGCCGCCGCCTGATGATCGAGGACGGGCGCACCGCGCGACAGCTGTTCGAGGCCTTGCGCACGGCGCCGCCCCGCCGTCGCTTCGGCTTCGGTCGGCGCGCCGCGCTGGTCAATATCGACCTGCAATGCGCCTATACCCAGCCAGCGCACTACCCCACCGCCTACGAGAGCGACCCGGCGCAGATCGCCCATGTCAACGTGTTGGCCGACACGTGCCGCGGACGCGGTTTTCCGGTGGTCTGGACCCATGTCGCCTACCTTGCCTCGGGCGAAGATTGCGGCGTCTGGGGCACCCGTAGCGATGGGCCCGATGCCTTGCAGAATATCAAGGAAGGCAGCCCGCGCGCCGCGCTCGATCCGCGCTGCGACCGCCGGGCGGGCGATGTGCTGATCAACAAGCGCATGGCCTCGGCTTTCTTCGAGACCAACCTTCGCAGCCTGTTGCACTTCCACCGCATCGATACCCTGGTGGTGACCGGCGGCTCCACCTCGGGCTGCGTCCGCGCCACGGTGGTGGACGGGCTGTCCTGCGGCTTTCGCGTGATCGTCCCGCAGGAGGCGGTTGCGGACCGGCACGAAACTCCGCATTACGCCAACCTGTACGACATGGCGGTGAAGTACGCGGATGTGCTGCCGGTGGCCGAGGTGCTGGCCGGCCTCACCGCCATGCCAGGTGACTGAGCCCGAGGGAGAGACCCGATGATCGACCAGGCCGTGATCGACACGCTGCTGATGACTGCGCGCAGCCAGAACAAGTGGAAGCCGGTGCCCGTGACGCACCAGCAAATCCACCGTATTTATGAAATCCTCCGCCACGGCCCGACCTCGGCGAACTGCTCGCCGGCCCGCTTCGTCTTCGTCACCACGCCGGAAGGCAAGGAAAAGCTGAAGCCCGCCCTCTCCTCGGGCAATCTTGAGAAGACGATGGCGGCGCCGGTGACCGTCATCGTCGGCTGCGACGGCGCCTTCTTCGAAAAGCTGCCCAAATTATTTCCGCATACCGATGCGCGAGCCTGGTTCACCTCCAGCCCGGCGCTGGCCGAAGAAACCGCCTTCCGCAACGGCACGCTGCAAGGCGCCTATCTGATGATCGCGGCCCGCATGCTGGGGCTCGATGTCGGGGCAATGTCGGGGTTCGACAAAGCGAAGGTGGATGAGGCGTTCTTCGCGGGGACGCAGGTCAAGTCCAACTTCCTATGCAACCTTGGCTATGGCGACCCGGCCGGGCTGTTCGGCAAGCTGCCGCGGCTGTCCTTCGATGAGGCCTGCGAGATCGTCTGTT
>CAITYE010000246.1 GCA_903896535.1 uncultured Paracraurococcus sp. | reverse complement strand
GCGATGGCGGGCGGCGCCGCGGAGCAGCGCCGGCAGGGCGGCGCGCGGTGTGGCGGCAAGGTGCGGCGCCCAGACCTCCGCCAAGGCGCACAGCCCGTCGGCGCTGCGGGCGGAGAGCAGCAGGGGCGGCAACGGCCCACGCTCTGCCACCCGCCGGGACCGGCGCGGCGGCGCTGGGGCCAGCACGGCGCAGGCATTGGTGCCGCCGAAGCCGAAGCTATTGACGCCAGCAAGGGTGCGGCCCTGCGGGGTGAGGGGCGTCAGCCGAGTGGGCACCGTCAGGCCAAGGCCAGCGAAATCGATATTCGGATTGGGCGTGGCGAACTGTGGATTGCCCGGCACTGCCTGGTGTTCGAGCACCAGCATCGCCTTCAGCAGCCCGGCCATGCCCGAGGCCGGCTCGGTATGGCCGATATTCGCCTTGGCTGAGCCGATGGCCAGCGGCTGCTCGGCGCGATGGCGCCCGATGGCATTGCCGATCGCGCTGGCTTCCAGCGGGTCGCCGATCGCGGTGCCGGTGCCATGGGCCTCAAAGAAGCAGAAGTCCGCCGGCGTCGCGCCAGCCTCGCGCATCACCTGTTCGATCAGCGCCTGCTGCGCGCTGCTGCTCGGGAGCGACAGTCCCATGGTGCGCCCAGCGGCATTGCTGCCGGTGGCCAGGATAATGCCGCGAATCGGATCGCCAGCGGCTTCGGCATCGGCCAGGCGCTTCAGCAGGATGACGCCGCCGCCTTCGGCGCGGACATAGCCGTCCGCGCGGGCGTCGAAGGCGTAGCAGCGGCCGGTGGGGGAGAGCATGCCGGCCCTGGCGAAGCCGAGGAACGGGAACGGCGAGAGCAGCATGTTCACGCCGCCCACCAGGGCGGCAGGGATACGGCCGGCGGCAAGCGCCGAGGCCGCCCAATGCAGCGCGACGAGCGAGGAGGAACAGGCGGTATCGATGGTCTGCGCCGGTCCCCGCAGGTCGAAGACATTGCCCAGGCGATTGGCGATGATCGAGAGCGCGCCCCCGGTCATGAAGTAGCGATCGCCCGAGGCAAGATCGCCATAGCGCAGATCGACGTAATCGGTGAGCGAGGCGCCGATAAAGACGCCGGTGTCGCTGCCAGCGAGGCTCGTGGGCAGGATGCCGGCATCCTCCATCGCCTCGGCGGCGAGTTCGAGGACGAGGCGCTGCTGCGGGTCCATCTCGGCGGCTTCACGCGGCGAGATGCCGAAGGCCGTAGGCTCGAAGCCCGCGACGTCGCCGAGCGTGCCAGCGGCGAAAGTATAGGTCTTGCCGGGCTCACCGCTGCGTGGATGCAGGTATTGCGCCTGGTCGAACCGGTCCGCGGGCAGGGTCGCAACGGCATCGCGGCCTTCGGCCAGCAGCCGCCAATAGGCGGCGAGGTCTGGCGCGCCGGGCAGCCGGCAGGCGGCCCCAACGATCGCCAAGGGCACGACTCCGGGCGGACGCGGGCGTGGCCTGCTCATTCAGCCGGCGTGCCTGCACCGAGCGCGGCGACCGGCAGCGGTGCCGGGCCGGGCAACAAGCCGCCGGGCAGCCCGGCAGGTTGGAAAACCGGGCGCACCACCCGCTCCAGCATGGCTTCCACGGCCGTGAAATGCGGCGCCCAGTCCGGCGCCTGCCAACGGATCAAGCGGGCCAGTTGCGCCGCCCGCGGCTTGCTGTCCGGGCGGGCATAATCGAGTACCGCACGGGCCCAGGCCGGCCCGTCGAGCGGGTCGAGATAATCCGGCACCTCGCCGCCCACTTCGCGTAGCGCGGGCAGGTCGGCGCAGATCACCGGTACGCGGGCTGCGAGCGCTTCGGCAACCGGCAGGCCGTAGCCTTCGGCAAAGGAGGGAAACAGCAGCGCCCGGGCGCCGGCGAGCAGCGCCGCAGCGCGTTCGTCCGACAGAGCGCCGAGTTCCGTGACATGCCCACGCAGCTGCGGGCACCGTTCCAGCAGGTCCACCACATGCTGGTTCTCCCAGCCGCGGCGACCGACGATATAGAGATGCGGTATCTGTGCCTCACCGCGCCCGGCCATCTGCCGCCAGAGATGCAGCAGAAGGATGTGGTTCTTGCGCGGCTCCACCGTGCCGAGGATGACGAAATAGGGCGTCGCGGCCGGGCTGGGCGCGGCGTTTGGCAGGCGATGAATGCCGAGCGGCGCAACCAGGATCTCCTCGACCGGCCGCGGTAGCGCCGCCCGCAGCGTTGCCGCTGTCGCCTGCGAGTTGACGATCACCGCATCGGCCAGCTCGGCGGTCGTCGCCACCCGCGCGGCATGGCGCATGGCCTGGCGCGGGCGCTGGTATTCCGGATGCGTGAGGGGGATCAGGTCGTGGATTAGCGGCACGAAGGCGGCGCCTGCTTCGCGCAGCCGGCGGATCGGCGCGGCCCGGTCGAGGGCGCGGTGCGAGACCAGGAGGAAGACACTGCGACGCTGTGTGGCGATGCGCCGCCGCAAATCCCGCCTGCCGCCGCCCAGCGTAAGGCGGGCCAGCAGGCCGAGCGCGATCCGGCGGGCGCGGGTGAGGCTCTGGCCCGAGGTCCAGCTGCCCTCAAGCGCATCGAGCAGCGCGACGACGTCGCGCCGGGGCAGCGCGGCGAAGCCGCCCCAGGCGCTTTCCGCGGCCATGGTGCAGTCGGTTTCCGGCTTGGTCAGCCAATGCCGCGCATAGGCCATCTCCACCCGATCGATCCCGGATGGGGCGCTGCGCCGCACGCAGCCGATGATGCGGGAGATATCCAGGATTACATGCACCGATGCGCGGCCCCCGAAAGTTGCCTAAACGCAATATAAAGGCATTTCCCGGACGCGCAATCTGGCGTTTTGCCGTCGGACCGGGTCATTTTCCCGCTACCCCGTAGAAGATGTAGCGTCGCCGGCGGAGGCCGGTCAACAGGCGGAACGTCACGACCTTTTACACGGCCCCGTGACAGGCCGTTGTTGTCCTGCCGTCGCTTGCCGGGGCTGACAGCGGATCATGGTTTTGCCATCCCTGCTTCGAATGCATGTGGGATGGGGGAAAATCATTGACGATTTGGAAACGTCCGGTCGATCCGGTGAGCTTCGCGGCGCTTAATCGCGACACCCTGGCTGGTCTGCTCGGGATCGAATTGCTGGAGGCCGGGCCGGATTTCCTGCGGGCCGCGATGCCGGTCGATGCGCGGCATGTCCAGCCCTTCGGTGTGCTGCATGGCGGCGGCAATGTGGTTCTGGCTGAGACGATCGGGTCGGTCGCCGGGTCCCTGGCCAGCCCGCCTGGCTGGTCCGTGGTGGGAATCGAGGTCAACGCCAACCATCTGGCGTCGGTTCCGCACGGCGATCGGGTTGAGGCGATTTGCCGGCCGCTGCAACTGGGCCGCAGTGTGCAGGTCTGGCAGATCGAAATCCGGCGCGGCGATGGCCGACTGACCTGCGTCTCCCGCCTCACCACGGCGGTGCGCCCGCCGCGCCAAGGCGCATGAGACGCGCTGGCGGAACCGCCAAAGCGGCCCATCAGCGGCTGCCGCTTCGCCATGGCGGGTTGCGCCGGCGCGGGTGCGGCGGTAGAAGGCACGGCCAGGCCGGGCTGCCGTAGCTCAGTGGTAGAGCACTCCCTTGGTAAGGGAGAGGTCGAGAGTTCAATCCTCTCTGGCAGCACCAGCCCTGCCTGCCTTCCGGCGACCCCTCCGATGCCCCCGATCCTGATCGGCTCCGAGATTTACCGCCGCTCCACCTATGGACCGAAGCATCCCCTGGCGATTCCACGGGTTTCCACCGCCCTTGATCTGATCGAGGCGCTCTGTTGGCTGCCGCCCGGCGGTTGGCTGGCGGCGCCGCGCGCCACTCCGGCCGAGCTCGCGCGATTTCATTCCGAAGATTATATCTCCGCCCTGGTGCAGGCCGAGGCGACACAGCGTGTCGATCCCGAACATCGCCAACGCTTTCATATCGGGGCCCACGGCAACCCGGTCTACCGAGAGGTTTTTAGCCGCCCGGCGACGAGTGCCGGGGGTGTCATGCTCGCGGCCCGGCATCTGCTGGAGGGTGGGATTGCCTATTGCCCGGGCGGTGGCACGCATCATGGCCAGCCGGCCCGGGCGAGCGGCTTCTGCTATTTGAACGATCCGGTGCTCGGCATCCTGACTTGGCTGGATGCCGGGCTGACCCGGGTGCTCTATCTCGATATCGATGCCCATCACGGCGATGGGGTAGAGGCAGCCTTCGCCGGCGATCCGCGGGTGCTGACGGTCTCGGTGCATGAGGCGGAGCGTTGGCCCTTCACCGGCCGCAGCGAAGACCGGGCCGGCGGGTCGGCGCGTAACCTGCCGGTGCCGGCCGGGTTCAACGATTCGGAGATGCTCTGGCTTTTGCACCAGGCGATCCTGCCGCTGTTGCGGCGATTCCGTCCGCAGGCGATCTTCCTCCAGGCCGGCGCCGATGCCTTGGCGGAGGACCCGCTGTCGCGCCTTGCCCTCTCGAACCAGGCGCATTGGGCGGTGGTCCGCGCGCTGATCGGGGCGGCACCGCGGCTTTTGATCACCGGCGGCGGCGGCTACAATCCCTGGTCGGTCGCGCGTTGCTGGACGGGAATTTGGGGAATTTTGGCAGGACAGGAGATCCCGCTCCGGCTGCCATCAGCGGCCGAGTCGGTGCTGCGCGGGCTGACCTATCACCGTGCCGCCGGCCGGGACCCCCCCGAGCATTGGTTCACCACTCTGGCCGATGTGCCGCGCCCCGGGGTGGTGCGGGCGGCGGTGCAACGGGTGGCAGCGGCGGCGATGGTCGATTGACGCCGCGCGGGGTTCGTGCAGCACTCCGCCGGGAAACAAAAGGAGAGACGTCTATGTTCCTTGAGCAGCGCATCTACACCGCGCACCCCGGCAAGCTGCCGCTTTGGCTGAAGGCCTACAGCGAGATCGGCGGTCCGGCGTCCTCGCGCACCCTGACGCCGCTGATCGGGATGTTCACGGTCGAGTTTGGCCAGATCAACCGCGTGCTCTTTGTCCGCGGCTTCGATGATATCGATGCGCGGGAGCCCGGACTTGCCCGCCGCGACGCCGATCCCGACTGGCAGCGCTTCATTGCCGAGACCCGCCCGCTCAATGCCCTGGCGGCGCAGGAGGCGAAGCTGCTGAAGACCGTCCCCTTCTCACCCCTGCAGAAGGTCGGCCAGCCCTTCGAGCGGAAGCTGCCGGGGACGGGGATGTTCGTCGATCACCGCACCTATGATTTCGAGCCGGGCAAGATGCAGCTCTGGCTGGATGCATATCGCGATCTCGGCAAGCCGGTGCAGGACAATCATCTCGGCCAGTTGCTGTGGTTCGCGGTGACCGAATGCGGGCCGATTAACCAGGCGGTCTTTGCCTGGGCCTACACCTCGCTCGGCGACCGGGAGAAGCGCCGCGCGGCGATGGCGGCCGATCCCGGCTGGGCGGCGTTCGGCAAGGCAGTGGCGGCGACGGGGGCGCTGAAGCAGCAATCTACGCTGGTCCTGAAGCCCGTCCCGTGGTCGCCGATGCGCTGAGATGGCGATGCGGCGGCTCCTGGCTACGATGCTGCTCGGGCTGCTGCCGCTCCTCGGCGGGCAGGCCCGGGCGGGGCAGGTCTTCGACAATATCAAGGCGCGCAACAGCATTACGTGCGGCGTCAATCCCGGGCTGCATGGCTTCGCCAGGCGGGACCCGGACGGCGTCTGGCGTGGCCTGGAGGTCGATTTCTGCCATGCCCTGGCGGCGGCGGTGATTGGTGATCCGACGCGCGTGCGCTTCGTGCCGCTGACCGCCGCCCAACGCTTCACCGCCTTGCAGAACGGTGAGGTCGATGTGCTTGTCCGCAACACGAGCTTTAACCTGACGCGCGATGTCGATATGGGGCTGCGGGCCGTCGTGCCGCTATTCTTCGACGGGCACAGCTTCCTGGTGCGGACGGATAGCGGCATCACCAGCTCCCGCGGGCTCGATGGCCAGTCCATCTGCCTTATTCCGGGCACCACCAACGAAGAGACCACCCGCGAGGTGCTGCGCGGCAACGGTGTTTTCTTCACGGTCGTGCCGGTGAGTGGGTTGGAGGAGGCGGTGGCCGCCATCGGCGCCGATCGCTGTCAGGTAGGTGCTGCGGATGCGAGCCAACTCGCGGTGCTGCGCTTCACGCTGCCCAATCCGGAAAATTTCAGGATCCTGCCGCAGCGGTACAGCAGGGAAGTGCTCGGTCCGCTGGTCCGCCGGGGCGACGAGCAATGGTTCCAGGTGGTGCGCTGGACGGCGATGGCGCTGGTCGAGGCAGAGGAGTTGGGAATCACCCAGGCCAACGCCGAACCAATGCTGCGCGACAGCAAGCTACCCTCGATCCGCCGATTGCTCGGCGCGCAAGACCAAATGGGCAAAGATCTCGGCCTCTCGCCCGATTGGGCCTATCGGATGCTCCGCAGCGTCGGGAATTACGGCGAGATCTTCGATCGTAACCTGGGCGCGGGCTCGCCTTTGAAACTGGAGCGTGGGTTGAACGGACAATGGAGCAAGGGCGGGTTGATGTACGCCTGGCCGCTGCGATGATCCGCCGACTGGCTGGTGCCTGCCTGTTTCTCGCTCTGCTTTTGCCCGGTCTGGCTGCGGCGGGGCAGGACCTGGAGCGGATCAGGAGCAAGCAGTACCTAAGCTGCGGCGTCGCCATCGCGGTTCCCGGCTTCGCCATGATCGGGCCGGACGGCATCTGGCGCGGCTTTGATATCGATTTCTGCCGCGCCATCGCCACCGCCCTGTTTGGCGATCCAACGAAGGTCCGCTTCGTGCCTCTGCTGAACGAGGAACGTTGGCCGGCCTTGCGGTCCCAGCAGATCGATATCCTCTTGCGCCAGACCAGCTTTTCCCTGGGCCGAGACACAGCGCTGGGCCTTCGGCTGGTCATGCCGAACTACTATGACGGCCATACCTTTCTACTGCCGGCCGGGGCGGGCACCGATCTTGCGGCTCTGGCCGGGCGGCGGATCTGTCTGGCGCGCGGGTCGAGCAATGTGGCGATTACGCAGGAGGTCCTGCGGGCTGCAGACATTTCCTTTACTGAGGTTGTGGTGCACCGCTTGGCTGACATGGCGACGGCACTGAATAATGGTCAATGCGACGCCGCCGGCTATGAAGGCTCGGCGCTGGCCGCCTTGCGCAGCATGCTGGAGCGCCCAGAGGCGTTCGCCGTCATGCCCGGACGCTACAGCAAGGAGCCGGCCGGCCCGGTGATCCGCGTCGGCGACGAGGAGTTGTTCGATCTAATCCGCTGGGTCCTGATGGCGCTGATCGAGGCGGAGGAACTCGGCATCACGGCAGAGAACGTGGAGGCCATGCGGCGCACCAGTGCCTCGCCGGCGGTACGCCGCCTGCTCGGTGTCGAGGGCGAGGCTGGCAAGGCGCTCCGCGTCTCACCCCTCTGGGCCTATACGACGATCCGGACGCTCGGCAATTGGCAGGAAATCTTTGCCCGCAACCTGGGCGAGGGTTCGCCCCTGAAATTGGAACGCGGGGCCAATCGCCTGTGGCGCGACGGCGGACTGCTCCTCGCCTGGCCCGTGCGGTGAGGGCGAATGGGCTTGCCGATCCGCTTCGTCGCCTTGTTCGCGATGTTCCTGCTCCTTGCCGGCGGCGCGGCTGCGGGTCCGACGATTGACCGGCTCAAGTCCCGCGGCATTCTGGTCTGTGGCGTCGGCCTCATGCATCCGGGGTTCGCCTATCTTGAAGCGCGTGGGGTCTAGAGCATGCTGCGTTCACATACGTTCACGCAGCCCGCTCTAGCATGTGTTGGATCGCGCGATTCAGCGCCTTCGGCGATTCCGCCTCAACGCATC
>CAITYE010000245.1 GCA_903896535.1 uncultured Paracraurococcus sp. | reverse complement strand
GGTGAACCCGGCCTGGGACAAGCTGCTCGACGCCGCGGAATAGGCGTTTTGACGGCGGTCAAAGGCTGTGGCCGCTGGTAGTGGTTTTTCTGGCCCTCAAGCGCCGGGCGGCCACCTCCGGCGTCCTGCGCTCCGCGGCACGCTGCACCGTCTTGTCTCGCCGGGATCAGCGATCCTGCCGGGCGGCGAGGGCCGCGTGGTCCTCCTCGACCAGCGCGGCCATGGTCTCGGCCGCATCACGCAACTCGCTGGCCGATAGCCGCGCCAATTCCTGCTCCGCCTTATGCGCATGCCGCCCGGTCGCATGCACATGGCCGAGCTCGGTCGCCATCGCCCCAAGCTGGGTGAGCAGCGTCTCGGTATGCCCGTCCGGCGCAGAAAGCCGGCGGCTATCGGGCGCAAGGCGGCGGACGACAATCTCCGGCATCATGCGATACCAGGGATCCGCCGCGCGCCCGGGCGCAGCCATGATGGCGATCGGCTCCACCGGCTCGGCGCCCTTCACCTCTGCATAGAGCCACGCCGAGGGCAGCCGCGTCTTGGCCTCCCGCACCAGCCGCCCACCGGCCCAATTGGCGATCAGCGTGAAGCGGGGGCGGCCCAGGCTGCCCAGGCCAGCCCGGCGATAGACAATCCTTTGCACCTCCGCCCCAACGGGCAAATCGGCGACCAGCGCCTGACGGAAATCAGCCGGCACCTGCGGCACGGCACGCAAGCCGTCCAGCCGCTTCCAGAAAGCGGCGCGCGCCGCGTCATCCGGCAGGACGAATGCACGGAGCGCCGCGTGTTCTTCATCCAGCACGAAGCTGCCCGGCGCCGCCAAGCCCTTCGCATAGGCATCGCGCACCGTCGCCGCCAGTTCCTTCGCCTTCGCGCCGGATTTCTCCCGCAGCAGCAGGGCGCTTGCCAGCAAGCGGACCAGATCCGCCGGCCAAGGCAGGATCGCCGCCTCGTCCAGGTCGTTCACGCCCCAAACCAGGCGACCTTCCTGGTCCCGCCAGGTGCCGAAATTCTCGATATGCGCATCGCCGCAGGACGGCACCGGCGCGCGTTGCAGCAGGTCCGGAAGCTTCGCGGCAAATAGCGCGGCGAAGCGAAAGCAGGTGCCGCGCAGGAAAGCGAAGGTATCGGCCGCCAGAAGCTGGCGCTTTTCTGCCAGCTCCGCATCGATCGCCCGGCAATGCTGCCGCAGCCAATCATCATAGGTATCAAGGGCTTCGACGATTTTGTCACGGGCCATGCCGTTCAATACTCGTATTCCGAGGTAACGCCCAGCCGGTCGCCGGCCGGGCCGGTCGCTGTCTGGCCTTCCAATTTCAAGGTCGGCGTCACTTCCAACTGCACGCTCACCCCGGTCTGGCCGCCCTGCATGCCCTGGCGCACGCCGACATAGACGCCGGGCATCAGGTATTTCCCGGCCTCCAGCGCGGCCCCGGTCTGCCCCTCCACCGCGCTGCCGACGCCAAGCCGGTCGAGCCCAAGCAGCGCCCGCGCCTTGCCCAGCGGGTCAAACCCGCCGCCGATGCCGGTGAGTTGTGCGATCGCCTGGGCGATCTGGGCGATCTCGAAGGGTGAAAGACCACTGGTCGCGCGGTTAAAGAGCAACTCCGCCATCACCTCGTCCTGTGGCAATTCGGGGGAGGAGGTGAGGGTGATGTCCGGCGCGAGAGGCGAGCCCTCAACGGCCACGGAGATGGTGTAGCCGCGCGTCGTCGCCTGGGCGAGGAGATCGAGCTCGGGCTCGAAAGTCCCGGCGCGGAAGGCGATGGTGCCGCGCTTGAACTCCAGCCGGCGGGCCAGGATATCCAGTTGCCCCCGGCGTAGCCGGAAGCCGCCGCTCGGCCGGGGCGCGGCCAGGGTGCCGCCCAGCGCGATTTCGCCACCCAGCTCAACCTCGATACCGCGCCCACGGATGAAAATCTCATCAGGCGCCAGGATGCGCAGCGCCAGGCCAAGGGGCGGCAGGCCCGTCGCGGTCGATCGCGCCGCGGACGGCACCTCCACCCCGGGCGGCGGCGTACCGATGGTGCGGATCGGCTCCAGCCTCGGCACCTGGGTCGGCAGGTTCTCGGGCACCCGGATATCGGCCCGCGCGATGCGAATATCGCCCGCCAGCAGCCCGGCGCCGAGGACCGGCCCGCGCAGGGTCAGGTCGGCATCGAACGCCGCCGTGCCGAATTCACCGAGCGTCGGGCGCGCATTGCGTGCCGTCAGCTGCAAATCGGCGGGCAGCCCGGCGGCAAACGGCGCCAACGTCCCGCCCAGCGTGATTATGCCGCCGCCCGCCACCCGCGCCTGGATGCCCTCCAACCGCAGCCGCTCGCCCTCACCACGGATCGCGCCGGTGATATCGGTCAGTCGCAGCCCAGTGACGTCGTTGCGGTACCCGACCCCCTCCAGCCGCGCCTCGCCGGCAAGCCGCGGGGCGGTGAGTGAGCCTTCCGCGCGCAGCGCCAACCGCAACCCGCCGCTGACCCGGTCGGCACCAGCGGCCAGCAGCGGCGCCGTCAGTACCCCCAGATCAAGCCGCCCATCCGCAGCGGCGACGACCCGCGCCCCGGCGCCCAAGCCCGCCGGCAGGCGCGCCGTGACCACCACCTGCCCGGCTGCCCCCGCATCGATGCTCGCGCGCAGCTGCCCGGTCTCGCCGCCCGCCCGGCCCTCGGCCTGGAGAGCGAGCTTCGGCAGGCCGCGATAGGCGGGCCCGGTCGCGGCCAACTCGTTCCCGGTCAACCGCACCGCGACCTCCGGCCGCGCCAGGGTCCCGGTCAGGCGCAGCTCACCCGAAAGGCTGCCGCGCGGCGCGACCTCTGGCAGGAAAGGCTCAGCGACCGCGAGCGGCAGGGCGGTGAGCGTCGCCCGGGCATCCAGGCGCCCGCCCGCGCTGCCCCCTTCGATCCGCAGGCGACCATCACCGATGCCCAAAGTCGCGGCAGATAGGGTGATGTCGCCCTTGCCGTCGCGCCGCAGCCGGGCCGGCGCCAGCAGCCGGATGGTCTGGCCTTTGGCCTGGGCGGTCAGCGACCCGACCTCCAGCTCCAGCCCGTTGGTGCGCTGCGCCAGGCGCGCCTGGCTGCTCACCTCTCCAAGCGCGCCGGCGGCATCGAGGGTCAGGGCGAGGCTCTCCGGCGTGCCGGTCGCGCTGGCCGCGACGCGCCCCTCCTGGCCCGCGATCCGCAGTCGCGGGCTCCGCAGCCGTGCCTCAATGCCCTGCGCGCCGTCGCGCGGCGCCAGCCGGGCCTCAACATTCAGCGCCCCGGCGAGATCGGGCTGCCCGGCGACCCCGGCGAAGGGCGCCAGATCATCGACCCGCAGCGCCGCCATGCCGTCGAAAAGGCCGCTCTTGGCCTCCAGCAACCCCGCCAGGGTCAACTCGGCCGGGCCGAGCTTGGCGACGCCCTTGGCGAGCCGCAGGCCAGCGGCCTCCTGCCGCGCATCGGCATCGACGCTCAGCGCCAGCCCGTCCAGGCGGCCGGTCGCCGTCAGCCTTCCCGCCGGCGCCGTCAGCGCATGCGCCAGATCGAGCCGCGCCGAGAACCCCTCCAACCGCCGCCCGGCGTAAAGCAGTTGCGGGCTCTCGATCCGTGCCGTCACCTGGGGATCATCGCGCGGCCCGATGGCAGTCGCCTCCAGGCTCAGCGCCCCCGCCGCGCCGGCCTCCAGCGCCGCGACGCGCGGCAGCGTGATCCGCAGGCGGGCGTTCATCGGCTCCCCCAACAGCCCTTCAAGCTGTGCCGTCGCGGCAGTGCCGGTCAGGGTCGCGGTCACCTCCGGCCC
>CAITYE010000244.1 GCA_903896535.1 uncultured Paracraurococcus sp. | reverse complement strand
CTCCTCGCGGCGGATGCGCATCGCCTCGTCCAAATCGCCGCGCTGATACAAAATATCGGCGATCTTGGCCTGGATGATGGCGACCTCACGCACCTCGCCGAGACGGGTAAAGACCGGCAGTTCCTCCTCGCGGCGGATGCGCATCGCCTCGTCCCAATCGCCGCGATCAAATAAAATATCGGCGATCTTGCCCTGGGTGATGGCGACCTGACTCACCTCGCCGAGACGGGTAAAGACCGGCAGTTCCTCCTCGCGGCGGATGCGCAGCGCCTCGTCCAAATCGCCGCGATCAAATAAAATATCGGCGATCCCCCTGCGGGCGAGAGCGTGTTCGCGCTCGCGGCCCTGCTGCTTCTCCCTGGCCGATATGCGTTCGAATACATCCCACGCCGCATCAAGGGCGCCAGATTTCAAAAGGTAGTGGCCCTGCGCAAGCAGGAGCCTGCTCTCCACCGCATGATCCGGCACGTCGTCGCCTCGACCGATCAGTCCCAACGCCCGCTCGAATATCGCCCCCGCCGCAGCGCCCTCACCAGCCTTACGCAGCGCCTGGGCCGTCGAGGTCAGCAACCGCAGCCCTGGCGTCTGACCCAGGCCGTCAAGCAAGCCAATCAACGCCAGACCCCGCTCCCCCGCCACCCCCGGCTCGCCCCGCGCGGTCAGGCCACGCACGGCCCGCGGCCCGCTCGACAGGGCGGCCTCAGCCGCCGCGCCATCGCCGGCCACCAAGGCCAGACGGCTCAGGGCAATATCCGGATCGGCAGGCCGCTCAATGCCCTCAGGCTCACCCCAGACCCGGAACAGCGCCGGCAGCGCGGCATACGCATAGCGCTGCTCCTCCTCCCGGCTCAGCGGCGCAAGACCCGCCGACGCCAGCCGGCTCGGCACCAGGGCATCAAGCTGCCCCGTCACGGCATCCTCACCAGGAACCAGCAACCCAAGATCGCAAAGCCGGGTCAGCATCGCCTCGCTCGCACCCGGCAGCGCCGCGAGCGCAACCCGCGGCACCGGCAAACCGAACACCGTCGCCGCCCGCAACAAGGCCAATCCCCCATCACCCGCCAGGGCCAGCGGCTCCGAAAGCCTCAGCGCATCAAAAAACCCGTAGACCCGCGCATCGCCAGGCAAGGCACCCGTCGGCGAAACCAGCCAGGCTTCAACCGCATCCAGCAAGGCCTGGGCATCGCCCTCCTCCAGATCCGGTCGTAACGCCACCTCCCGGCCCAACAGGTCCTGCAGACCAGGATGACGCCGCGCCACATGCATCGCCCGCGTCAGCAATGACAGCCGCTCATCAGCCAGATCAGGCACCGCCTGCCGCGCCGCAGCCCATTGCCGCAAAGCAAGCTTCTCCGACGCCCGCTCGTTGAACTCGCCAAGCTCCAGCACCGACAGACCCGCCGCCCGGTCGACACCGCCATCCAACAACTGAAACACAAAACGGCTGGTCAGCAGCAGCCGGCTCTCGGTCTCCCCAGCCAACGCAAACGCCCGCAGCACCGCCCGCAACACCGGCGCCACGGCAGCCAAAACCCGGTGCCGCCCACCCCGGCTGTCCGCCTCCAGCACCTGCTCCAGGTCATCGATCAGCAAGAGGACCGGCCGGTCCCCCGCCGCGCCCTCCCGGCACGGCCCCGCCAGCAGGTCGATCAGCAGCCCTTCCAGCCGCGCCGGTTCGTCGATCGCCGCCGCCCAGCCAGCACGCAGCATGTCACGCGCCGGCCCATGGCTCGCCAGCGCCTGCTCCAGCGCATTCAGCACCCCTATGGCGTCATACTGCCCATGCACCACCGCCAGCGCATGCCCCAACCGGTCCGCGATCCGACCCGACAGGCTCGTCTTGCCAACCCGACCAAGCCCGTGGATCAGCATTCCCGGCGATGACTGCCCAGGCCGCAGCGCCCGCAGCGCCGCCTGCAACTGACGCCGACGGCCAACGAACATCGCCGGGCTCGCCACCTCGGCGCCCGGCTTGTTGGCCAGGATCTGTTTGTCCATCCGCGTGCCCGAAAGCAGCGGCCGGCGCCGGAGCCTCCCCGGCCGAACCAACGGCCCACCGCCAGACCCCTGCAGCCACAGCCGGGCCAGATGCCAATCGCTTTTGAGCGTGCCCGCCGTACCCGCCGCGAGGCCCTGCAGGCGGGTACCCGACTGCGCATCCCGCGGCGCGCCCATCCCAAAGGCCGCGCCAACATCTCCGTTCAACAGCGCCCACCGCGCCCGCGCCGCAGCCAGGCCGGGCGCCACCCGCAGGCCCAGCGCCGCATAAAAGCTCCGCGCAAAGGCGGTCGCCGCGCCGTCGGCGACGCTGCCCTCCCAGCCCAGGACCACCGGAATGCCGGCATGCCGCAGCAACTGCGTCGCCAGCGAATCGACGACCGTCTCCGCCGCCTCGCTCCGCTCCGCCGACTCGCAGGCCGAGAGAAAGGCCAATCGCGGACGCCACCCTCCCAGCGCCTCCGCCAACTCAGCCGCCGTGGTCAGGGCAGGCTCGCCGGTCTCGGTCTCGAGCAGCAACACTGGCCGCGGCGGCTCCCGGCCATCCAGGCCGCGCCAGTTCGCCTCGCCATGGCAGGACAGATGCAGCACCGGCATCGCCGGCGCTATGCCATTGACCGAGAGACCAAGCTGGGCGACCTCGCCGCTCTCCTCGACCAGCAGATCGAGACCCGTTCCGGCAGCGTCCATGATCGCCGCCTCCTCAGCCTCAAAATCGAGTTCCACCTGGCCGCGCGGTGCCGCCACCATGAAGGCGATGCCCAGCACATGGTCGCTCGGCGTCTCGGGCGCTCCAGGCCTGCCCAGGCGTCGTACCGGCGCGTAGAGGCGCTGCGGATCGGCCGCCAGCAGGCCGCGTGGCCCCGCCAGTATCTCCCACGGCGCATGCAGCAAGGCCCAGCCCAGCGGGTTGGGCGGGCTCTCGGCCTGCACCTCCAGCGCGAAATCGCCGGCGAAATCGAGCCGTTGGAGCCAACCCTCGGCCCCATCGACCCAGTCATACAGCCGCCCGCCGATCCCGATCAGCGCATCATCGCGCGCGGCGACCTCCTGCGGGGCCCAAACACGCGGCAGAGAAAGCTGCGCCCCATAGGCACGCGCAAGCTCTATCAGCAGGCTCGCATCATCGAAGTCCCGGTACTCGTCCAGGCCACCGCCCCGGATCAGCAACCGCGCGCCCTGCTGGATCAGGCTCACAACCATCGACGGCACCGCCAAAAATACGCCGTAAGAACATCACAACAAACCCGAAGCAACGCAATCCGAATAAAACCAGCCAAGCCAACCGCCAACCAAACAGACCACTGCAGGTGACCCATTTTCGAAATCGACGCGCCCCTCGCCACACCACCAGGCAGTAACCCAAAAATTTGCGTCCAGGCACAGCGCCGCACCGCACTGAACCGCGCCGGGTTTGCTGGAGGCTGTTTGAATTGAGTCACGCGGCCAGCGCGGTCTCCTGCGGCTGGGCATAGTACCGCTCCTCGGCCTCGGCGGGAGGGACGTTCCCGATCGGTCCGAGCAGTCGGCGGTTGTTGAACCAATCCACCCATTCGAGGGTGGCGAACTCGACGTCTTTGATGCCGCGCCAAGGGCCGCAGCGGCGGCTGGCCGAGGTGCTGGACACCGGCAATAACGCCAGCGACGTCAGGGCCGATACTGCCTATCGTTCGGCGAAAAACGAGGCGATGCTCGCCGCGCGCGGCCTGGTCTCGCGCATTCACCGCAAGAAGCCCCCGGGGCGCTCATTGGTCGAACACGTATTCGCCCACCAGAAGGGGATCATGGGCCTGACGGTCCGCACCATCGGCATCGCCAGGGCCGAGGTGAAGATCGGCCTGGCCAACCTCGCCTACACCATCCGCCGTCTGGTCTGGCTCAGCAGCAGGATGGCACCGACGTAGCCCGGATAATTCACCACGGTCATTTTGGTGCCGGTTTCGGCTTTTGCTCTGCTCGGGATGGTTGTGCGCGCATGGCTACTCCTTGCCGGTGGTGACGCCGGCTTCAGGGTGCGGATCGCAGGGCTTGGTGTTGCGGTTACAGGCTCGATCGGGGCGACACCGCCCCGCGGTTCAGATGACGAGCCGCGGCAATCGGCCGAGTGCCAGACGCAGAATGGCCCGGTCGGGACAGGCGCTGGGTAGATGCACCAGCACCTTGGTTTTCCATTCGACGACGCGAGCGGCGATCTTCAACAGGCGTAGGCGTGACACATTCGATGTGCTGAAGGCGCATAGAGCGGAAGCCGGGCAGCCAATGCCGTCGGAAGGTCTACACATTTCTTCCATTCCCTGATCAACGTCGTGGCGTTCTAGCTACACCCTGATCCGTTCGACCTCGTCGAGGCTGATCTCGTCGCGCCGACGGTCGTAGAGCTGCGTCGTGCGCGTGCTGCCGTGGATCGCCATCGCCGCAGCATTCTCAAGCGTGCCGCCGTTCTTCAGGTAGGCGGTGATGCCGGTAGCGCGGAAGGTGTGGTTGCCGATCTTGGTGCCGATCCCGGCAGCCAGTGCACGCCGCTGAATCATCGCGTATGCGTTGGCCTGAGGCAGAGCCGTGCGCGTCAGTTGCTTGGTGCCGCGGCCAATCGTCCGGAAGAGCGGCCCTTTCGCGTCACCGTCGATGCCGGTCCCGGCGAGATAGGCGTGGAGATATTCTTCGAGCGTGTGGTGGCAGGGCATTTCATGGCGCTTGCCACCTTTCTCACGCAGGCGGACCCAGAGCCGGCGGTTCTGGACGTAGACATCCTCGACCTTCATGGCGAGCGCGGCACCGACGCGGGCAAAGCTGAAAACCATCAAGGCGAGAAGGGCGCGATCGCGCAGGCCAACCTGTGTCAAGACATCTATACTGTCGAGAAGCTGCCGCGCCTCAGCAGCATCGAGCACCGGCGTCTTGCCTTTTAAGGCGCTGTGCCGCGGCCCACGCACAGAGCCGGCCGGGTTGGTTGGGATCACCTGGCCCGTCACCATCCAATCGAAGAGGTGCCGCAAGGCGGCGAGGCGCTGCTTCACGGTCGGCGCAGAAAGCTCCTGCGCCTGGATTTCGATCCAGGTGGCGACGTGAAGCGGCTGCACTTCGGTGAGCGCCCGGACACCGGCCTGTTCGCACCAGGCGAGGAAGGCAGCCACCGCCTGGCTGTAGGCACGGCGCGTGTTCGGGTTGCGGATG
>CAITYE010000243.1 GCA_903896535.1 uncultured Paracraurococcus sp. | reverse complement strand
GGGCCGGCGCTACCACCGCCCCAACGGGCGCCTGGTCACTGTCGGGGCCGGCCGGCGACGGTGCAGAGGGCGTTCATCCCGTTACCGGGCGCGGGCGGCGGCAGCTTCTGCCATGCTTTTGCGCAGGCTCTCGGGCGCATGTCGAACCAATGGGCCTCGACATAGGCCAGACACTCAGCCTTCGGCCCAACCCGCCCTGGCTGGCGCCAGCCCTCGGGTGCAGGCTCGGCGGCGGGCCGGAGGGAAAACCGCTCCTCGGCGTTGATGAGCACCTGGAACAGGTTGCCATCGACGGCGAAGTCATCCGGGCAGGACGGGTCCGACATCAGATCTTCTTTCCGCCCGGGGGGAGGGCAAACTTAACGGTTTGTTACCACGGACGGGCTTCCGCGTCCCGGGCTCGGCTGGCAACGATACCTATAGTTTTTATTAACATAAATTTGCAAGGACCGAGCAAGCGCTTACCGACAGGCTCCACCGACCGTTGAACGGGAAAATGGGAACCTGGCTGGAACCCCGTCGGATGATCACTCCACCGGCTTGGCGCTGATTACCGCAGTGCGGCAGGCGTTCACCGAGGCAGTCGCCCGCGTGTACGATCGCGTCACCAGGACCCGGATCTGAACTGGTGCGATGGGCCGACCAATAGCGTCTTGCCGAAGAGCGAGCGGTGCGCGCTTGGTGCGGGCGGGGGCTGTGGCGGTTGGCGTCCGCAGGTTTGTCCATGCCTATAGGACCACGAGATTGATTTTACGTTTAGTCATTTCAAGCATAGATCTCTAAAAAATGGCTGCGATTCGCTCCGCAGGAGCCGGTTTCGTAAATAAAAACGATTTAAAAAGGACAATATGATTGGCGTATAGAAGTTATAGTTGCGTCTGGTAGGCGGTCTATACAGCAAACCGTATGTTGAAATTCCCAAGCTTGGGTTTGGGCACGTGGCTGGTCTGGATCCCGCGGGCGGGAAGCAGGTGCAGGCAGGAAGCCGAGAGCAATCCACGGGGCATCCCCACCGGCCGCTTGGCGCACCGGCAGGGTGAGCCAAAGTGGCGGGAACACCCAGTTTAGGCTCGATCCGTGCTACGCCGCCGTCATGGAAACAAAGCCGCCCATCCCCTTGGCAATCCTCGTTGGCATCCAGACCCCCGAGGTGGATGACGTTGCGCACGCAGCCAGCCTCGAAGAACTGGGCCGTCTCGTGAAGACGCTAGGCTATGAGGTGGTGGGCACGCTCTCGCAGCGGCGCGACGGTACGGGGGCGGGGCTGGTGCTGGGCAGTGGCAAGCTGGCCGAACTGGCTGCGCTCACGGGCGGCACCGGCGTGGTCGGCTCCATGGCGCCGCCGCTGAGATCCAAAGCGCGGGAACGCTTCGAAGGGGGCGCCGCGCCGGTCGCCACCCCCGCGGCGGCGGATGACGAGCCGGCTCAGAAGCCCGAATTCGTCATCGTGGACCACGAGCTTTCGCCCAGCCAGATCCGCAACCTCGAGCGCGCCACCGGCGCCCAAGTGCTCGACCGCACCGGCGTCATCGTCGAGATCTTCCACCGGCACGCCAACACGCGTGAGGCGAAGCTCCAGGTGGAGATGGCGCGGCTGAAATACGTGGCCCCCCGCTTGCGCGAATCCGGCGGTGCGGGAGAGCGCCGACAGGGCCCCGGGGCCGGCGAGAGCAGCCTCGACCTCGACCGGCGCAAGATCCGCGACCGGCTGGCCGAGCTGAAGGACCAGCTGGAAGCCGTGCAGCGCGACGGTGACCAGCGCCGCGCCGCCCGGCGCGACCAGCTGCGCGTGGCGTTGGTCGGCTACACCAATGCGGGCAAATCCTCCCTCATGCGCGCCCTGACGGGCAGCGAGGTGCTGGTGGAGGATAAGCTGTTCGCCACGCTGGACACCACCGTGCGCGTGCTGCAGCCAGAGACGCGGCCGCGCGTGCTGGTCTCCGACACGGTGGGTTTCATCAAGCAGCTGCCGCATGACCTCGTCGCCTCCTTCCGCTCGACCTTGGCGGAGGCGCTGGAGGCTTCGCTGCTGCTGTTCGTGGTCGATGCCTCGGACCCGACCCATGAAGCGCAGCTTGAGGTGAGCCGGGGCGTGCTGCGCGAGATCGGCGCCGATGCGGTGCCCTCGCGCCTGGTGCTTAACAAGATGGACCGGGTGGATGCTGCCGGCCGTGCGGCGCTGCTGGAAAAGCACCCCGACGCCATCATGCTTTCCGCCCATGCGCCAGGCGATGTCAGCGCGCTGCGCGAGACCATCATCGGCTTCTTCGAGGCGGTGATGGTGGAGGATGTGTTGGTGCTGCCCTACGCGAGGCAGGGGCTGATCGGTGAGGTATATGAGAGTGTTCGGGTGTTGTCCGAGGCGCATGACGAGGTGGGGCGGGTGCTGCGGGTCCGGGGTTTGCCCGGCGCCATCGTTCGGCTGCAGCGGAGCCTCGCTGCTCACTGAAGCACAGCGCCTCCTGGGTGTGCTGCTACTCCATTTCCGCCAGCGATTACCGGAGCGCGAGAGCGCCCGCGATGACGGCGTGGGCCGATGTCAGCGCGGTTACTGCCGCGGCGTGACCGCTGCGCCGCCGACCCTGTCGGTGCTCATCAATGTCGGCTCACTGCTGCCAAGCGGACGATGCCGTTCGAGCAGGACGCCCAGTTAGGAGAGCGGGCTGTCCACTCGGCACTTGTGCCGAAGCAGTCGTCCGCGCGAAGCTAGTGGCGGGATAGAACCCCAGCGGTTCCTTACCCAATTCGGAAAGTCGCGCTAGGCTTGCGCTTGTCCACCGGATACCACGGCCTGCCCAGCACATACAAAGCGAGCTGACCCATGTTCGACGAATTCGGTTTTCCACGCGACGCTGACTCGGACTACGCCGCGCCCATTCTTGGTACTTTCGTATACTGCAGTCGTGCCGCCGAGGGCGTCGACGACGCCGAGGTCGGCCGCATTATCGAGTGGTCTCAGCGCCGCAATGTCGCCCGCGACATCACCGGGGTGCTAGTCTTCGGCAGCGGCGTCTTCTTCCAATGGATCGAGGGGCCGCCCGCCCAGGTGGAGAACTTGATCGCTAGCCTTCATGGTGATTCGCGCCATCACGACATCGTCACGCTGGACCGGGGTGTTGAGAGGCGCGAGCGTCTGTATCCGAATTGGGAGATGGAGCTGGTCGGAGCCGACGACATCCGCGCGGTGCTGCAGGATGCACTCGAAAGCGCTGAAGACGAAAACAACGTCGCAGCACTGAGGCGTATTCTCGAGCATCTGGATTCGGGTCCGGTGAATACGCTCCACGCTTCTGCCACGAAGCGGGTCGGCACCGATAGGTAGCGTCCACGGGTGTGATGGAGATTCCGGTTTTGCTGGGGTGTAAAACTGGGATGGCCAGCGGACCTGTTGGCTACGTGCTGGCACCACCGAGCCACATCGTCCTGCTGGAGCGTCTTCCCGATCTCCTCGTTCAGGCGCAACACGATGGCCGCGGGCGTGCGCGCGGGTAGAACTCTGCGCGCGGCTTTGAGCCGATCGGCATCGTAAGTGCCTGAGCCGACGAATCACGCCGGGGTCCCGCAACTGCGCCTTTTCACATGTCGTGCTTCAAGGTCAGGCCGGGGCGAACAGCTCCTCCACATCGGCCTCGGTCAGCCGCAAGGCACCGCCATGCTCCGCATCCAGGACGGACGCGACCAGCGCCCGCTTGCGCTCCTTCAGCACCTCCATCTTCTCCTCGATGGTGCCGAGCGCGATCAGTCGGTGCACGAAGACCCGCTTGTCCTGGCCGATCCGGTGGGCACGATCGGTGGCCTGGTCTTCCACCGCCGGGTTCCACCAGGGATCGTAGTGCACCACCGTGTCCGCTGCGGTCAGGTTCAGACCGACGCCGCCTGCCTTCAGGCTGATCAGAAAGACCGGCACCTCGCCGGCCTGGAAGCGCCGTACCGGCAGGTCGCGGTCCTTGGTGTCGCCGGTCAGCAGCACGTAGGGGATGCCGGCTTTGCCAAGCGCCGCCTCGATCAGCGCAAGCATGCTGGTGAACTGCGAGAAAATCAGCACACGCCTGCCCTCGTCGAGCAGGATGCCGAGCAGGTCCAACAGTCGATCGAGCTTGGCAGAGCCTGCCTTCTGCGCCGACTTCATCGATAGCAGCCGCGGGTCGCAGCAGGCCTGGCGCAGCTTCAGCAGTGCATCCAGGATGATGATGCCAGAGCGCGCCATGCCCCGCTCGGCAACGGCCTGCTTGACCTTGGCGTGCATCGCCAACCGGATCGCCTCATAAACTGCGCGCTGCGGCGCCTCCATTTCCACGGGCTCGGTGATCTCGGTCTTGGGCGGCAGTTCGATTGCCACCTCGTCCTTGGTCCGGCGCAGCAGGAAGGGCCGCACGCGGCGGTGCAGCGCCGCCTGCCGCGCCTTGTCGCCGTGCTTCTCGATCGGCGTGCGGTAGCGGCTGCGGAAGTTCTGGGCGCTGCCGAGGAAGCCCGGGGCAAGGAAGTCGAACAACGACCAGAGCTCACCCAGGTGGTTCTGCAACGGGGTGCCGGAGAGGCAGAGCCGCTGCCGGGCGCGCAGCCGCAGGGCTTGCCGCGTGGTCTCGGCACTGGGGTTCTTGATGGTCTGCGCCTCGTCGAGCACCACCAGGTGCCAGTCCTGCGCCGTCAGTGTCTCGTGGTCCCGCGCCAGCAACGGGTAGGTCGTGAGCACCAGGTCATGCTGCGCGATCTCGCCGAAGCGGCGCTTCCGCGTCGGGCCGTGCAGCGGCAGCACCCGGAGCGCGGGGCCGAAGCGCGCTGCCTCGCGTAGCCAGTTCGGCACCAGGCTGGTCGGGCAGACGATCAGCGCCGGCTGGTCGAGCCTGCCTGCCGCATGCTCGATGGCGAGATGCGCCAGCGTCTGCACCGTCTTGCCGAGGCCCATGTCGTCCGCGAGCACCCCACCCAGACCGGCAGCGCGCAGGAATTGCAGCCAGGCGACGCCCTGCGCCTGATAGGGCCGGAGGGTGCCGACGAAATCCGCCGGCAGCACCGCCGGCGGGATCGTCCCCGCTGCCGCGCGAAGCTGCGCGCCGAG
The DNA here is from genome assembly GCA_903896535.1 of uncultured Paracraurococcus sp. GTDB lineage: Bacteria > Pseudomonadota > Alphaproteobacteria > Acetobacterales > Acetobacteraceae > CAITYE01. The sequence continues at coordinate 5,733 of CAITYE010000243.1, read as the reverse complement.
CGCCCGCAGCGCCTCGCCACCCTGCCAGGCGATGCCGGAGCCTTCCTCCAGCCCCGCCAGCTCCGCAGCATCCAGCCGGGTGAAGCCGATGCGCCCGGACTCCGGATCGAGCGCACCACCCTCGAACAGCTCCATCAGGGAACCCAGGATCGGCAGGATTTGATCCTTTGGCAGCGATAGCAGCCGTCCGTCAGGCAGCGGCAGCAGGACGGGCCCCTCGGGGAAGTCGTCCGGCTCGATCCCGGCGGCGATCATGTCGAGCAGCGCGGGAACGAGGTCCACGCGCTGCCCGGCCACGGTGACGCCGAGATGCAGGTCCAGCCAGTCGATGCCGGAGCCTTCCTCCAGGCTTGCTTCCACCGGGCCCTCGGCCTCGACCAGCCGGATGGGGAAGTCGGCCGCGACCTCGACGTCCCAGCCGGCGGCCCGCAGCGCCGGGATCTCCTCCCGCAGCACGAAAAGCCAGTCGGGATCGTCTTCCGCCTCGTCCTCCAGCAGGAAGGCATCGGCACCGGCCGTGGGGCCCAGCGCCTGCGTCATTCCCGCGGCTAAGAAGCCGATGCCCAGCAGGCGCGCCACCGCGGCGCGCTCCGCTGCGGCATCGCGCTGCACCCGGTAGAGCCGGCCCTCGCGCGCCACCACCTCCGGACCGAGCCGCGGCGGCGCATAGGCAGCGCGCACATCATGCGGCACCAGGACCGGTCCGTAGCGGAAGCCGAGCCGCGCCATGGGCAGGTCCGCCTGCGTTGGCACGACGGCCTGGCCGTAGCGGCGCATGGCATAGGCTGGCAGATGGCCAGCGGTGAGCAACAGCCGCGGTATCGGCCGGCCAGACAACGTCTCTGGCGGATCTAGCGCCGAGGGCAGTGCCATGGTCGGCGCCGCGAGCCGCCTGCCTAGCTCGGCCGCGACCAGCGGCGCTACGTCCGCCGGGATGGGCGGCGCGAGCAGCAGGCGAGCCGCGACATGCGCGGGTACGCCCAGATCGATAGGTCCCAGTTCGCCGCTTGCGGGGTCGGCGTACCAAGGAGCCGGCAAAGCCAGGCCAAGCAAGCCCTCGTCAAGCTGAAGGACGGGACACTGCCGCCCATCCGCCTCGAGGTGCCAGGCGAGCCTGCCCGACCGAATCGGGCCGTCCCGCAGCGATAGCCCGTCGAGCGCAGCCCAGCGACCTCGACCGGTTGCGATGATCCGGCGCAGCAGGTCTGGCGGGTCCTCGTCCCGCAGCAAGCCTTCCGGCGCGTACCTCAGCAGGTCGATCCGTCGCAGGATTGCCCGATCCGAGGGACGCAGGTACCGAGCCGTGCCGGCCTGCGCCTGCACGCCCTTGCCGGCGCCAAATGCGCCATCCTTCCGCAGCGTGACGGAGAACGCCACGACGTTGAGCGAGATCGGCCCGATCGGGCGGGCCACCGGCGCAACCACGTAGACGACGCGTTGGCGGATATCCGTTGGGTACGCCTCTGGATCCACCTGCTCGAGAGCAGCGAGCTGACGTAGCCAGTCGGCGACCTCAGGCGGTATTGCTGGCTCGGCCGGGGCGGAAGCCGGCGCGGGTGGCGGGGCGGTACGCGCCACATCGCCGCGCGCGCGCCGGGCGGCGAAGAGCACCGCCGCGACGTGCTTGCAGTCGATGCCGACCGGGCAGCTACAGCGGCCCTCGAACGCGGTACTGCCGTCGGGCTTCGCATGCAGCGTGATACGCAGGACGTATGGCCGCGGTGCCGTTCCCTTCACCTCAGCCTCGATGATGCGACCTTCGACGGATACGGAGAGGCGACGTACCGCGGCACGCGCCGCATACGCCCGGCCAGCCTCCGCTGTTGAGCGCGAAAGGATGCGGAGAATCGCCGCGTCATCTGGCAGGGGAGGCAGGGTTGATCTTTGCATCGCCACCATCTTGCCGCGGCACTCGTATCAAAACCATGCTTGACCGGCATCGGGTCATGGCACTTTGAAGCAGGCGCGCTGGCGACGAAATGCGCGCGGTTTGGCCACGAGCCTCAGGATCGCCCGATCAGGCGGTCGATGGCATTGATCAAGCGCTCCGCGCTGGCCTGATCTGCCAGCGATGCCACCACTTTCCCGAGCTTCTCGGTGGGGATCGAGAAAATCAGCAGGGCATCAGCGACGACCTGCCGGCCCTCCACCTCGAAGATTGGCGCGATCTCGGGGTAGCGCGTGAGTTCGGGCGTCAGCGGGATGACGACCCGTCTCCCGGTTCGGTCGAACTCTCTGGACTGCACGATGACGAAGTAGGGGAAGCCGTCGCGGCTCTTGGCTTGGCTCCGGCAGACATCGAATTGCTGCATCAGAACGGGTCGAACTCGTCTGCCGGGCACCCGAAGCGGGCCACGACATCGGCGGATGCCTCGGCCCATTGTCGCATCTGGTGTTGAAGGTCGGCGCGCCTTGCTTCCTCCGCATCGATGTAAGACGCCAGCAGGCCTTCCACCGTCTCGGAGAGGTTGCTCGTCAGCCCCTTGGCGCGGCGGATCAGGTCGACGTTGATGGTCATGTTGACGGGTCGCTTCGGCGCGGTCCGGTCGTAGCCCAAAGGTTGCCCTCCTGGGTTGTGCGCATAGTATGCGCATAACCGGGCCTGCTTGTCCCGGGCAGCCAGCTTGCCTCCATCAACTGACAGTGCTGACCCTCTCCCGACACCTCCCGCCGAGGTGTCGTGGCGAAGCTGACGGCTATGACCTCTCTCGCAAACTAGAGGGTGCTGCATCAATCGTTGAGGCCGAGCCTCAGCTCACTTGAGTTTCGCTCCGGCGGGGCGGCTCAGAAAATGCGACAAACGAACAAGCTGCTGCTGGCTCACCGCATACGCTCATGGTGAGATGGCTCGAGTAAGTCGGCCCTGCCAGATGCGCTCCAGCGAGCCTTCCGTCAGTAGCGCGCGGGCGGTATGCGTCACTTCCGCCGGGTGCAGCGGCGGCGCTGGGCGGTGCGGGGGCGATCGCCGACGCGGCCTGAGCTCCCTGTCGTCAGCCTGCCGGCCACGGCGCTGCTGCCTCATGCCAAGAATGCGCGCACGCATTCGTCGACGCAGGTGGCGCAGATCGCCGCCCCCATCGCCGAGTTCGGCTTTGTGAACCCGGTGCTGGTCGATGGTGAGGGCGTGCTCATCGCCGGCCACGGCCGCGTCATGGCAGCAAAGAAGACGGGCGTCGCCGCGTTACCGGTGCTGCGGCGCCGCCACCTCTCCCAGGTACAGGCACGTGCCGTGGCTCTACGGCCCGGGCGCTGAGACCGCTCAGGCGGGTCGTGGCGGGGCCGCGCGCGCGTTCCGCAGCGCAAACACCGCCACGGCGGCCAGGACGCTGGCCAGCCCCACCGTGACAAAAGCCGGCAGGTACGTCGCTACGGCGTCGCGCCAGATGCCGGCGAACAGCGCCGAGGTGGCGGAGCCCAGCTGGTGCGCCGCGAAGATCCAGCCGAACACCACCGCCGCCTTCTCCGGCCCGAAATGCTGCGCTGTGAGCCGCGCCGTGGGCGGCACTGTGGCGACAAAGTCGAGCCCGAAGAACACTGCCCAGAGCGTCAGCGTGAACATGTCGAAATTGCCGAAGGGCAGCCAGACCAGAGACATACCGCGCAGCGCGTAATACCACGCAAGGAGCATCCGGTTGTCGTATCGGTCGGTCAGCCAGCCGGACCCGACTGTGCCCACGAAGTTGAACACGCCCATCAGCGCCAGGATCGACGCCGCAGTCACCGCGCCGACACCGTTGTCTGCACAGAACGGGATGAAGTGCTGGCTGACGATGCCGGTCGAGGACAGGCCGCAGATGAAGAAGGTCCCGGCCAGGATCCAGAACGCCCGCGTTGCCGAGGCCTCGGCCAGGACGCCGAGGCTGAACGCCACAGCGTTGCCCGCCGGCGGCGTCGCCGGCCGCACCACTCCCACCCCGCCAAAGGGCGCGAGCCCGAGGTCGGCCGGCCAGTCGCGCGCGAACAGCACATAGAGCAGCGCGCAGAGCCCGAGCCCGGCCACGGCGGGTGCCACCGCGACGCGCCAGCCCTGCGATTCCGCCAGCGCCGCCGCCGCCGGCAGGAAGCTGAGCTGCCCCGCCGCAAAGGCCGCCGTCAGGATGCCCATGGCGAGCCCCCGCCGTTCCTGAAACCAGCGGTTGACGACCGTGGCCGACAGCACCAGCGCCATCATTCCCGCTGCCAGGCCCAGCACGCCCAGGGCCAGCCAGACATGCCAGGGCTCGGTGGTGCGGGTCACGCCCAGCACGCACAACGTGGCGAGCGCGGTGCCGGTGACCACCATCCGCCGCAGCCCGTAGCGTAGTAGCAGCGCCCCGGCGAAGGGGGCGGTCACCGCGAAAAGCAGGAACATCAGCCCCATGGCGCCGGAGATCTCGCCGCGGCCCCAGCCGAGCTCACGCGACATCGGCAGGATGAGCAGACCCGGCAGGCTGACCGCGGCCGAGGTGCAGATCGAGACCAGGAAGGTCAGCGCCACCATCACCCACGCATAGTGGATGCCGTGGCGGGCGAGACGCGGGGCGAGCACCGATGCAAGCATGGCGCATTCTCCAGCCATAGACCGACCGACGTTATCTAATGCCGCCAAGGCCTGCGCGGCAAGCCCTGGCGCGCCCTCGCACGTGGCACAGTGGCGGATGTTGCATCCCGACCTCACGGTGACGCTGGCGGACGATGGCCGTGACTATGACGCCGTTGCCGCGGCACGGACGACGATCACCGCCAATGCAGCCTGGTCTCCTGGTCTCGACCCTGCCGGTGGCGGCGCGGATCCCCTATGCGGAGAACGTGCGCACGCATTCGTCGACGCCGGTGGCTCAGATTGCCGCCCCCATCGCCGAGTTCGGCTTTGTGAACCCGGTGCTGGTCGATGGGGAGGGCGTGCTCATTGCCGGCCATGGCCGCGTCATGGCAGGCAAGCAACTCGCGCTTGCTACGGTACCGGCGCTGCGGCTGGCGGATAATCAGATCGCGCTGAACGCCGGCTGGGCCGAGGCGCTGCTCGTCGCCGAGATCGCCGGTATCCGCGACGAGGCCGTGGTCGATATTGACACGCTCGGCTTTTCCGGGATGGAGTTGAACCGCATGCTGGCCGTCGCCAATGCCGAGTTTGCTGAGGACGCTGCTGAGGCGCCCGAGCCGCCGGCTAATCCGGTGACTCGCTCAGGCGATCGCTGTTGCTGCGGTGACGCCACCGTGCTCGCCGATGTACAGCAGGCGCTGGGCGGGCGTTCCTTGGCCGATATGTCCTGGACAGATCCAACGCATAATGTTGCCTATCAGGGCGGTACCGCACCCAAGCTGACCGTCGCCAATGATGCGCTCGGTGCCGGGATTCCCGATTTCCCCCGCTCGGCGCTGGCGAACCTCCTCTCAGTCAGCAAGGGCGCCTGCTAAGTCTGCATGTCCTCTTGCGAATGGCCGACGCTGCTTTGCGCCTGTGACCAGCAGCCGGCGCTGGCAGAAATCATGACCACGGGCGGAAGAGCACTTTTGGAGGCGCGCTCCGGCAGGATGCACGAAGCCTGGCGTCATCTCCGGAATGCTTTGGTTGTTTTCGAGGGCGAGACGCTCTTTTCCGAGGCCCGCCATCTCGCTCATGCGCTAATCAGCGCCCAGAAAGCCTATCTCTGCCACCGCGACTGCGACGATGCGCAGGCTGAGGCGCTGCTCGGCGTAGCCTTTCAGGACGATATCGTGCTTGAGGGACTGCCCGGTTATGGCTTCCTACTG
>CAITYE010000242.1 GCA_903896535.1 uncultured Paracraurococcus sp. | reverse complement strand
TCTCCGCTCTTACCATCCTGCCGCTGGCGGCGCTGGTGCTGCGGCCGATCCCGGCGCCGCCCGTCGCCGCCGGCCCGGCTGCCGGCCCGGTACAGGGCGCCCGGGTCTTTGGCTTGCCCCCGAATGCGGCACAGGCGCTGATCGCCATCGCCAGCTTTCTTTGTTGCATACCGATGGCGATGCCGGCGGCGCACCTGGTCGCCTTCTGCGGGGATCTTGGCATCGCCGGGGCCCGTGGTGCGGTGATGCTCTCAATGCTGCTCGCCGCCGCTTTCCTGGCGCGGCAGGCCTGGGGCTGGCTGTCCGATCGGATCGGCGGGCTGCGGACCGTGCTGGCGGGCAATCTCTGTCAGGTGGCCGGCATGCTGGCCTTCCTGATGACCCAGGACGAGGCCGGGCTGTTTTTCGTGGCGGTGGCCTATGGGCTTGGCTTCAGCGGCATCGTGCCGGCTTATGTGCTGGCGATCCGCGAATTATTCCCGGCCGCCGAGGCCGCTTGGCGGGTACCGAGCACCTTGTTTCTCAGCCTGTCCGGGATGGCTGTCGGTGCCTGGCTCGCCGGCTGGCTGCACGACCGCTTCGGCAATTATGCCTTGGCCTGGGAGGTTGGAATCATCGCCAACCTCGCGGCGATCGCCTTGGTCGGCTGGTGCGTGCTGCGCCAGCGACGCTGATCAGCGGCCGGTCAACTTACGTGCGTTGGCCCGCAACCGCCGCCGCGCTGGGCCAAGGGCTGCCTGGACCACACCTGCCGGCTCCGCCCCGGCAAGCGCCGCGCGCCCCGCTGCCAAGCCACCATCGGCGAAGGCCCGCTGCTTTTCGAGCGCGTAACCGATGAGGCGGCTCGGCGCTTCTCCGGGCGTCATCCAGAGCCCGACGCTGCGGAGCGAGAAAACTAGGCCGGCCTGCCAGGCCAACACGGCCATGGAGTAGGGGTTCATGCAAGGAATCCAATCATGCTGCGTTGCAATATAGCGGATTCTGTAGACGACAGCGAGGGGAGTCCTAGAGCAGGTTACCTTCATTGATCTGGCTCACAAGGTGGTCCAGATCAATGAAGGTAACCTGCTCTGCCCCTTATGTTTTCGAGAGTTAAAAATTCATCAGGTGAGTCCGCCTGAACGGCTGTTGCTCCAAACGACAAAGCCCACCCGGACGCAAGCGTCCGGGTGGGCTTTGTTTTTGGCTGAGGCCGGACTCAGAGGGCAGCGATTGCCGCCTCGGCCTTGCTCACCTCAAATGCACCGCCCGCTTCGACGGCGACATGGGTGACCTTGCCGTCCTTGGCGACCAGCAGGAAGCGCTGGCACCGCTGGCCGAGGCCGCGGGCGGTCAGGTCCAATTCGACGCCAAGCGCCTTGGTGAAATCGGCGCTGCCATCGGCCAGCATCACGACCTTGTCACCGACCGACTGGTCCTTGCCCCAGGCGCCCATCACGAAGGCGTCGTTAACCGCCATGCACACGACATGGTCGACACCCTTGGCCTTCAGCGCGGCGTGGTGCTGCACGAAGCCCGGCAGGTGCTTGGCCGAACAGGTCGGGGTAAAGGCGCCGGGAACGCCGAACAACACCACCGTCTTGCCGCCGAAGACCTCCTGGGTGCTGCTCTCCTTCGGGCCGTCAGCGGTGCCCGTCATCAGCTTCATTTCGGGAATTTTTTCACCGACTTTGATGGTCATGGGGTGTTCCTCCTCCTCAAGACAGTCCCCGGTTTAGAGTGTCCGTATCCGACTGTCACGGTCGGTTGCCCGGGGCTTGCCAAAGGGGCACTTGCAGAGGCGCGCTTGCGCGTGCCCTTTCGGCCGGCCATCCTCCCGGCATGGCTCGGAGCGATCTCTCCGCAAAAACCGCTGGCGGCGAGGATGGCTATCTCGCAGGGCAATTGTTGATCGCCATGCCGGGCATGCAGGACCCGCGCTTTGCGCGGAGCGTTATCTGTCTGTGCGCGCATTCCGCCGACGGGGCGATGGGACTGGTCTTGAACAAGCCGCTCGCCGGGCTGTCCTTCGATGCATTGCTGAACCAGCTGGGCCTCGCGCCGGTGACGGCGCAGCGGCAGATCACGCTTTGCCAAGGCGGCCCGGTCGAGGGCGGCCGCGGCTTCGTGCTGCACACCAGCGACTGGACGGGCGAGGGCTCGCTGCCGGTGACGGAGGCCGTGGCGATGACCGCCAGCATCGATATCCTGAAGGCGATCGCCGGCGGCGGTGGGCCGCGGCGGGGCATCCTGGCGCTCGGCTATGCCGGCTGGGGGCCGGGCCAGTTGGATCAGGAGATCCAGGCCAATGCCTGGCTCTCTGTCGCACCCGACGAGGGGCTGTTGTTCGACGACCCGACGGAGGGCAAGTGGGCGCAGGCGCTCGCCAAGCTGCGGGTCGACCCTTTGCTGCTTTCCAGCGCCGCAGGCCGGGCTTGACCGCCTGCGGCCCCGGTCCCTGGTGGCTTAGCGCCGACCGAGCCATACCCGGCGCGGCACACGACACGCTCTGACAGGAGGAAGGCCAATGCCCGTCTATGCGCTGGAGGATGCCGTGCCGGTGCTGCCGCCGGATGGTCGGTGGTGGGTGGCGCCGGATGCACACGTCATCGGGCGGGTAACGCTGGGGGAGGATGTCGGGGTCTGGTTCGGCGCAGTGATCCGGGCCGATAACGACCCGATGGTGATCGGCGCGCGCACCAATATCCAGGAAGGTGCTATGCTACACGCCGATACCGGCAGCCCGCTGACGGTGGGGGAGGATGTGACGGTCGGCCATCACGCCATCCTGCATGGTTGCACGGTCGGCGATTGCAGCCTGATCGGCATGGGCGCCACGGTGCTGAACAATGCTCGGATCGGCTGCTTCTCGATCGTCGGCGCCAATGCCCTGGTCACCGAGGGCAAGAGCTTCCCCGATTTCTCCCTGATCATCGGCGCGCCGGCCAAGGCGGTGCGCGTGCTGGGGCCGGAGACGGAGGCGTTGCTGCGCAACTCGGCGGCCAACTACGTCCGGAACTGGCAGCGCTTCAAGGCAGGAGTTCGCGTTATCGCGTAACATCAGTCAACCGCTGGTTTGGCCGGCGGGCGACGAGGGGCTGACTACCTAACGCGGAACGGGGCAGCCCGAGTGCAGGCGCCCGGACGAACCGGGCGCCGTGCGGCTCAGTAGCGGTACTGCTCGGCCTTGAAGGGGCCATGCTCGGCGACGCCGATATAGCTCGCCTGTTGCTGGCTGAGCTTGGTTAGCTTGGCGCCGACCTTGGCGAGGTGCAGCGCGGCGACCTTCTCATCCAAGTGCTTGGGCAGCACATAGACCGTCTTCTGGTACTTCTCCGGATTGGACCAGAGTTCGATCTGCGCCAGCGTCTGGTTGGTGAAGCTGGCCGACATGACGAAGCTCGGATGCCCGGTCGCGTTGCCGAGGTTCACCAGACGGCCCTCAGAGAGCAGGATGATGCGCTTGCTATCGGGGAACTCGATCTCGTCGACCTGCGGCTTCACATTGTGCCACTTGTAGTTCTTCAGCGAAGCGACCTGGATTTCGCTGTCGAAGTGGCCGATGTTGCAGACCACCGCGCGATGCTTCATCGCGCGCATGTGGTCGATGGTGATGACATCGACATTGCCGGTGGCGGTGACGAAGATGTCGGCGCGCGGCGCTGCATCCTCCATCGTCACCACCTCATAGCCCTCCATCGCCGCCTGCAGGGCGCAGATCGGATCGACCTCCGAGACCATGACCCGGCAGCCAGCATTGCGCAGCGAGGCGGCCGAGCCCTTACCGACATCGCCGAAGCCACAAACCATGGCGATCTTGCCGGCCATCATCACGTCGGTCCCACGGCGGATGCCGTCCACCAGACTTTCGCGGCAGCCATAGAGGTTGTCGAACTTCGACTTGGTGACGCTGTCATTGACGTTGATGGCAGGGAACAGCAGCTTGCCTTCCTTGGCCATCAGATAGAGCCGGTGCACGCCGGTCGTCGTCTCCTCGGAAACGCCTTTGATGTTTGCGGCGAGGCGGGCGAACCAGCCGGGCTTGGCCGTCAGGCAATGCTTGATGAGAGCGAAGAAGACCTCCTCCTCCTCATTGGTTGGCTTGTCGAGGAAGGCGGTGTCGCCCTGTTCGGCGCGGAGCCCGTAATGGACCAACAGCGTCATGTCGCCGCCGTCGTCGAGGAGCATGTTCGGCTCACCGCCATCGGCCCATTCGAGCGTCCGCTTCACGTATTCCCAATATTCGGGGAGCGTCTCGCCCTTCACCGCGAAGACTGGCGTGCCAGTGGCCGCGATCGCCGCGGCCGCGTGGTCCTGGGTGGAGAAGATGTTGCAGGAGGACCAGCGCACATCAGCACCAAGCGCCTGCAGGGTTTCAATCAGCACCGCGGTCTGGATCGTCATGTGCAGGCAGCCTGCGATGCGCGCGCCCTTCAGCGGCTGGGCGCGGCCGTATTCGGCCCGCACCGCCATCAGGCCGGGCATCTCGTCCTCGGCCATGGCGATTTCCTTGCGGCCCCACTCGGCGAGGCTGAGGTCCTTCACGAGGTAATCATGCGCATTCATTTGTATTACGGCCCTTTCAGATCATCGGCGGCGCTTAACACGGCGCGCCCCGAGAAGAGAAGGGCGAATGTTGATACATAAGGATATATTTATATCATCCTGTTCGATCTCTATTATCCCCTCAAGCCGCGTTGTCGTCCGATGCGTGAGGGTCTATCCGGTACCTCCGATGCAAATCCCCGTGACCATGGCCGAAGCGGAGCCGCCCCAGGCAGGATATCGGGACGGCCCGCTTGCCGCCTATCGCGCCAAACTCGCTGCTGGCGAGTTGCAACCGGACCCTGCCCAGGCCCAGGCGGCCGCTGTGCTCCAGGAGCTGTGGACCAAGCTACGCGGCTATGCGCCGGTCCCGCCGCTGCCCGAGCCAAGCGGGCTCTTTGCCCGCCTCCTCCGTCGCAAAACCGCCCCGCAAGCCCCGGCGGGAACGCCGCGCGGGCTTTACCTGGTGGGCGAGGTCGGGCGGGGAAAGTCCATGTTGATGGACCTTTTCTTCGCCTGCGCCGAGGTGGCTCCTAAGCGCCGGATCCACTTCCACCAGTTCATGCAGGATTGCCATCAGCGGATCCATCGCTGGAAGCTTGCCCATCCGGGTGAGGCTGATCCGATCCCACCGCTCGCCGACAGCATCCTGGCCGAAGCCTCGCTGCTCTGCTTCGACGAGTTCCAGGTGCATGACATCTCGGACGCCATGATCCTGGGGCGGTTGTTCGAAGCGTTGTTCCTGCGGGGGGTGGTGGTGGTGGCGACCAGCAACACCGCGCCCGACGACCTGTTTAAGGGACGCCCCGGCAGGGACGCCTTTCTGCCCTTTATCGCTTTGATCAACCAGCATGTGCACGTGCTGCTGCTGGCCGCGGAACGCGACTATCGGCGGGAGCGCATCCAAGGGCTGTCGACCTGGTACGCGCCGGTCGATGGGCGGGCGGAGCGGGCGCTTGACGCGACCTTCGAGGAACTGACCAATGCCCGCCACGGCGCACCGGAAGAACTGATCGTGCTTGGGCACAAGGTCGAGATCGCAGAGGTCTTGCGTGGCGTCGCCCGGTGCGAGTTCGATTCCCTGTGCGGCCGCCCCCTTGGCCCAGCGGATTATTTGGCGGTTGCGGTCCGTTACCACACCCTGCTGCTGGACGGCATTCCGCGACTGGGGCCGGAGAATTTCGATCGAGCGCGGCGTTTTATTACGCTTATCGATGCGCTCTACGAACGACGCTGCAAGCTGGTCGCCTCCGCTGCCGCGACGCCCGATACGCTCTATGAGCGAGGGGAGAATGCGGCGATGTTCGAACGCACAGCCAGCCGGTTGATGGAAATGCAGAGCCGCGAATACCTCGCCTTGCCGCATCTACAGGATGAGCTGGGAGGCGGGAGCGCTGTGGTGGGCGCGGATAACTCTCTCTAAATACGAAAGTTTTCCGGGGTGCAGCACCGCGGGTCTGGTGGTGAGATAGGATCAGGCTCTTGTAATATGTTGAAATACAAGGCATGTCACATTCCGTGCAGGGGGCTTGGCGCGATGCGGAGTTGGCGGATGCGGGAATGGCTCGGCTTGGTGCTGGCTGCGGTCTGCGCCATCGGACTTGCCGAGCCCGCGGACGCCCGCGCGCCCCAGCCGGCGAAGTCCAAAGCCCCTGTGGTCGCGGCGCCCGCCAGTGCTGGCAAGCCGGCCGCTACCAAGCCCAAGGCGGCTCTCGCCGCCTCGACCAAGTCGGCGGCCCCAGCGGGCAAGGTAGCCTCGGCCAGGTCTGTGGCCGGCAGCAGTAAGGCTGCGCCGGCCAAGGTAGAGGTTGCGAAGGGCAAGACTGTGCCGGCCAAGGTGCAGGTTGCGAAGGGCAGGGCTGCGCCGGCCAAGGTGCAGGTTGCGAAGGGCAGGGCTGCGCCTGCCAAGGTACAGGTTGCGAATGGCAAGGCTGCGCCGGCCAAGGTGCAGGTTGCGAAGGGCAAGGCTGCGCCGGCCAAGGTGCAGGTTGCGAAGGGCAAGGCTGCGCCGGCCAAGGTGCAGGTTGCGAAGGGCAGGGCTGCGCCGGCCAAGGTGCAGGTTGCGAAGGGCAAGGCTGCGCCGGCCAGGGTACAGGTTGCGAGGGGCACGCCCTCGCATGGCAAGTCGCATTTTGTCCATTCCGGCCGTCGACACTTCGCCGCGCATTCCGCGGCACCTCGCCATGCCTCGAACGAAGTCCGGGCCCGCCCGGTCTATGCCCGCTCCTCGGGCGGCGGCTATAGCCGCGGCGCTTGGGGACGCGGCTTGGCCCCGGCCTACGGCGTGCAGACGACCAGCTGCCCGGATGGGACCATGGCGACCACGGCCCATGGCCACTCTAGCGTTGTGCGCTGCATTCCGATCTGACCGGCGAACCGAACCGGCCGCGCTTGCCGCGCCGCAGCACCGGGAGTAAAGCGCGCCCGTCACCCGGTCCGGGTGTCCATCAGCCTCCCTCGAAGGACGCGTCATGGCTCGCAACAAGATCGCGCTGATCGGCGCCGGCAATATTGGCGGCACCCTCGCTCACCTCATCGGGCTCAAGGAGTTGGGCGACGTCGTCATGTTCGACGTCTTCCCGGGCGTGGCCGCCGGCAAGGCGCTCGACATCATGCAGTCTGGCCCCGTGGACGGCTTCGATGCCGTCATGGCGGGCACCGGCGATTACGCCGCGATCAAGGGCGCCGATGTCATCATCGTCACCGCCGGCTTCCCACGCATGCCTGGGATGAGCCGCGACGACCTGCTGACCAAGAATGCTGGCGTCATGGCCCAGGTTGCCGAGGGTATCCGCACCTATGCGCCCGACGCCTTCGTGATCTGTATCACCAATCCGCTGGACGTCATGGTCTGGGCGCTGCAGCAGAAATCCGGCTTGCCGGCGCATAAGGTCGTCGGGATGGCGGGCGTTCTCGATTCGTCTCGTTTCCGGCTTTTCCTCGCAGAGGAGTTCAAGGTCTCGGTCGAGGATGTCACCGCCTTCGTGCTGGGTGGCCATGGCGATACCATGGTGCCGCTGACCCGCTATTCGACCGTTGCTGGCATTCCCGTGCCCGATCTTATCAAGATGGGCTGGACGACGCAGGAACGGATCGACGCCATCGTCGCCCGCACCGCCAATGGCGGCGGCGAGATCGTTAAGTTGCTGGAAAGGGGCAGCGCCTTCTATGCCCCGGCCGCTTCGGCGATCTCGATGGCGGAGGCTTATTTGAAGGACAAGAAGCGCGTTTTGCCCTGTGCCGTGATGCTGAACGGCGAATACGGCCTGCGCGACTTCTACGTCGGGGTTCCGGTGGTGATCGGTGCCGGCGGCGCCGAGCGGATCGTCGAGGTACAATTCACCGCGGCCGAGAAGGCCGCTTTCGATAAGTCCTGCGACGCAGTGAAAAAACTGATCGAGGACTTCAAGAAGCTCGGCGTCTGAACCGTCGGGTGGGTCGGTAGCGCCGGCAAAGGGAAGCGTCGCATGAACATCCACGAGTACCAGGCCAAGGAGTTGCTGCGTCGCTACGGCGTTGCGGTGCTCGACGGCCACGTCGCCTGGACCCCCGAGGAGGCGGCAGCGGCGGCTGCCAAGCTGCCTGGCCCGGTCTTTGTCGTGAAGTCGCAGATCCATGCCGGCGGTCGCGGCGCCGGCCGCTTCGCCGATGACCCGAACGGCAAGGGCGGCGTGCGGCTCGCCAAGTCGCCCGCCGAGGTTCAGGCGGCCGCCGCGGCGATGATCGGGCATACCCTGGTGACCAAGCAGACCGGCCCGGCCGGCAAGCAGGTCAGCCGGGTCTATGTCGAGGCAGGCTGCGACATCGCGCGCGAACTCTACCTCGGGCTGCTGGTTGATCGCGCTGCCTCGCGCGTCGTGATCATGGCCTCGACCGAGGGCGGGATGGAGATCGAGGAGGTGGCCGCCCACCACCCCGAAAAGATCCTCAAGGCCCACATCGACCCGGCCTCCGGCATTTCCGGCTTCCATGCCAGAAAGCTCGCCTTCGGGCTCGGCCTGACCGGGAAGCAGGTGGCAAGCTTCACCAAGTTCGTCCTGGCGCTCTACGGTGCGTTCCTTGAACTCGATTGCGCGATCGTCGAGATCAACCCGCTGGTCGTGACCGGAGCGGGCGAAATCGTCGCGCTCGACGCCAAGGTCTCCTTCGACGACAACGCGCTATTCCGCCACAAGGATCTCGAGTCGCTGCGCGACGATACCGAGATGGACCCGAAGGAACTCGAGGCCGGGCGCCACGAGCTGAACTACGTCGCACTGGATGGCGAGATCGGGTGCATGGTCAATGGCGCCGGGCTGGCCATGGCGACTATGGACATCATCAAGCTCTATGGATCCTCGCCGGCGAACTTCCTCGATGTCGGCGGCACCGCCGACGCGGCGCGAGTGACCGAGGCGTTCCGCATCATCACCTCAGACACGAACGTCAAGGCTATCCTGGTTAATATCTTCGGCGGCATCGCCAAGTGCGACATGATCGCCGAGGGGATCGTCGCCGCCTCGAAGAACCTCTCGCTGAAGGTGCCGCTGGTCGTCCGGCTGGAAGGCACGAATGTGGAGGAAGGCAAGCGCATCCTGGCGGCGAGCGGGCTTGCCATCATTCCCGCTGACAACCTCGCCGATGCCGCCCAGAAAGTGGTGTCCGCGGTGCGCAAGGGGGCCTGAACGATGGCGATCCTGATCGACGCCTCAACGCGCGTCATGACCCAAGGCTTCACCGGCGCCCAGGGAACCTTCCACGCCACCCAGGGCATCGCCTATGGGTCCAAGTATGTCGGCGGCACCACGCCGGGCAAGGGCGGCACACTGCATCCCACACTAAACCTGCCGGTCTTCGACACAGTCGCTGAATGCCGCGCTGTGACTGGTGCCGATGCCTCCGTGATCTACGTGCCCGCGCCCTTCGCTGCGGACGCGATCCTGGAGGCGATCGACGCCGAGCTGCCGCTCATCATCTGCATCACGGAAGGCATCCCGGTGCTCGATATGGTGAAGGTCAAGCGGGCGCTCGACGGCTCGAAATCGCTGCTGGTTGGTCCCAACTGCCCCGGCGTGATCACACCGGGCGCCTGTAAGATCGGTATCATGCCGGGCCATATCCATCGGCGCGGCTCGGTCGGCATTGTCTCGCGTTCGGGGACCCTGACCTATGAGGCGGTTGCGCAGACCTCCGCCGCCGGGCTTGGCCAATCCACCTGCGTCGGCATCGGCGGCGATCCGGTGAAGGGCATGGATTTTATCGACGTGCTCGAACGCTTCCTCAAGGATTCGGAAACCCATTCCATCGTCATGATCGGCGAGATCGGCGGGCAGGCTGAAATCGACGCTGCGGAGTATCTGCGCGCCGAGAATTTCCGTCCGGGCAAGCCGAACAAACCGGTGGTTGGCTTCATCGCCGGCGCCACGGCTCCGCCGGGCCGGCGGATGGGGCATGCCGGGGCGGTGATCTCCGGGGGCAAGGATACGGCGGCGGCGAAGATGGAGGCCATGGCTGCCGTTGGCATTCATGTCGCCGACAGCCCGGCTTCGCTGGGCTCGACGATGGTGAAGGCTCTCGGCCGCTAAGGCGAGGCGAACTTGCCTTAGGCTGGGCGGTGTAGCCCGCGGCCCGAGGGATCGCTGGGCGATTCCGGCGGCCGGTCGTTACTGGTGAACGATGGGCGCCCAAGGGCGCCGCAAGCGTGCCGGCCCATGGCGGCAGGCAAGGAGATGAGCATGGCCGGAGTGGACATCCTCGCCAGCGTGATGTCGGGGGCGAATGCCGCCTTCCTTGCTGATCTTTATGCCCGCTGGGCAGAAAAGCCTGACAGCGTCGATCCGTCCTTCGCCGATTTGTTCGAAGCGCTCGGTGATGAGGCGCGTGCTGTGCTGACCGATGCGACCGGGGCATCCTGGGCACCGCGCCAGCGTGGCGGTTTCGCGCCTGAGCCGGAATCGCCGCCGCCAGCCAAGGGCGGCAAGCCGGCAGATGGCGAGGCGATCCGCCGTGCCCAGCTGGATTCCATCCGCGCGCTCATGCTGATCCGCAGCTACCGTGTGCGCGGCCATCTGGAGGCGCAGCTTGACCCGCTCGGCCTGCAACGCGTGCAGCCCCACCAGGAGCTCAGCCCCGAATTCTGGGGCTTCACCGCCGCCGATCTCGACCGACCGATCTTCATCGATCGCGTGCTGGGTCTTGAGAGCGCGTCCGTGCGGCAGATCCTGGCTGTCTGCCGGGCGACCTATTGCGGCCCGATCGGCGTTGAGTTCATGCATATCCAGGATCCGGAGCAAAAGGCCTGGATTCAGCAACGCATGGAAGGCGCGCCCTGGGTTGGCGCCTTCGATGCCAAATCGAAGCGGCAGATTTTACAGCATCTGACCGAGGCCGAGGGCTTCGAGGCGTTCTGTGCGCGCAAATACGTCTCCACCAAGCGCTTCGGCCTGGAGGGCGGCGAGAGCACGATCCCCGCGGTGCAGGAGACGATCGCCTTCGCTGCCGGTGCGGGGGTGAAGGAGGTCGTGATCGGCATGGCGCATCGCGGCCGGCTGAACGTGCTGGTCAATGTGATGCAGAAGCCTTTCACCCAGGTCTTCTCGGAATTCGCCGGGGTCGGCGCCAATCCTGATGATGTCCAGGGCTCGGGTGACGTGAAGTACCACCTGGGCACCTCGATCGACACGGAGGTCGGCGGTCAGCCGGTGCACCTCTCGCTGCAGCCCAACCCCTCGCATCTCGAAGCGGTCGATCCGGTGGTGGTCGGCAAGGTTCGGGCGCGCCAGGATCAGGCGGGTGATACCAAGGGCCGGCATTCGGTCATGGGGATCCTGCTGCACGGCGACGCCGCCTTCGCGGGACAAGGCGTGGTCTACGAGACGCTGGCGATGAGCCAGTTGATCGGCTACCGGACCGGCGGGACGATCCATATCGTCACCAACAACCAGATCGGCTTCACCACCGTGCCGGCGCATGCCTATTCCGGCCTTTACTGCACCGATATCGCTAAATCTGTGCAGGCGCCGATCTGGCATGTCAACGGCGACGATCCGGAGGCAGTGGCCTTCGTCGCCCGCCTCTCGACCGAGTTTCGCATGCGCTTCGGCACGGATGTGGTGGTGGATATCGTCTGCTACCGCCGGCACGGCCATAACGAGAGCGATGAGCCGGCATTTACGCAGCCGGTGATGTACAGCCGGATTCGCGAGCTGCCGACGACGCGGCGCCTCTATGCCGAGCGACTGGCGGCGGAAGGCAGCCTGCCGGCCTCGGAATCCCAAGCGATGCTCGACGCCTTCACGGCGCGACTCGAGCAGGCGCATCAGGCGGCGCAGAGCTTCAAACCGAACAAGGCTGACTGGCTGGAGGGCCATTGGTCCGGCCTCAAGGCCGTCGCGGTCGGCGAGGAAGTCGAGACGCTGCACGAAACCGCGATGCCGTTTGAGACGCTGCGCGAGATCGGCGAGGGGCTGGTCACGACGCCCGCCGGCTTCTCGGTCAATGGCAAGATAGCCAGGCAGCTGGACGCGAAGCGACAGGCGATCGAGACCGGGGAGGGGATCGACTGGGCGACTGGCGAGGCGCTTGCCTTCGGTGCCCTGCTGCGCGAAGGCCACCGCGTGCGGCTTTCCGGCGAGGATGTACAGCGCGGCACCTTCAGCCACCGGCATGCCTATCTGATCGACCAACAGAGCCAGGCGGAATACGTGCCGCTGAACAACCTCGCCCCCGGGCAGGCGAAGTTTGAGGCCTTCAACTCTCTGCTCTCGGAATTCGGCGTGCTTGGCTTCGAATACGGCTTTTCACTGGCCGATCCGCACACGCTGACATTATGGGAAGGCCAGTTCGGCGATTTTGCCAATGGCGCCCAGGTGATCATCGACCAGTTCATCGCCTCGGGCGAGAGCAAGTGGCTGCGGATGTCGGGCCTCGTCATGCTGCTGCCGCACGGCTTTGAGGGGCAGGGACCCGAACACTCCTCCGCCCGCCTGGAGCGCTACCTGCAGCTTTCGGCCGAGCGCAATATGCGCGTCTGCAACCTGACCACGCCCGCTAACTATTTCCATGCGCTCCGCCGCCAGCTTAAGGCCAACTACCGCAAGCCGCTGATTCAGATGACGCCAAAATCGCTGCTGCGGCACAAGCTTGCCGTCAGCAGCCTGGCCGAATTCGGCCCGACCAGTGGTTTCCGTTACGTGATCCCGGAGATCGACGCGATTGCGCCTGAGGAGGCGGTACGCCGGGTCGTGCTGTGCACCGGTAAGGTCTATTACGACCTACTGCAGGAACGCCGGGACCGCGGTATCAAGGACGTGGCGCTGATCCGCGTGGAACAGCTCTACCCCTTCCCGGTGAACAGCCTGGGGCGCGCGCTGGCGCCCTATAAGAACGCTGATGTGATCTGGTGCCAGGAGGAGCCCGAGAATATGGGTGCCTGGTCGTTCATCGACCGGCGGCTGGAGAAGGTGCTCAACGGGCTCAGCATCCGGGCCAAGCGGCCGGACTATGTGGGCCGCAAGGAAGCGGCTAGCCCGGCGACTGGGCTGGCCAAGGTGCACGCGCAGGAACAGGCAACCCTGGTGCGGGAGGCGCTGGGTTTCTGACCCGGCCCCGCTGATAGAGGCAAGAGGACCATGCCGACCGATATCCTGGTGCCCAGCTTGGGCGAGAGTGTGGCCAGTGCGACCGTGGCGCGCTGGTTGAAACAAGCTGGCCAAGCCGTCGCCGCCGATGAGCCGGTGGTCGAACTCGAGACCGACAAGGTGACGGTCGAGGTGAATGCCCCCTCTGCCGGCATCGTCGCCGCGATCGCTGCTGCCGAGGGCGCCGAGGTGACGCCTGGCATGGTGCTGGGCACCATCGAAGCGGGTACAGCGGCCGCCGCCGCCCCGCCGGCAGCCGCGGCGCCAAAGCTTGAAGCCCCGCGCCAGCCGACCGGGCCGGTCGCTGTTCCCGGCGCGCCGGCACCGCTGCCGGCCGCTGCCAAGCTGATGACGGAGCACGGGATCGAAGCCGGGCAGCTCGGTCCCGGTAGCGCCAAGGGCGGACGTATCGCCAAGGGTGATGTGCTGGAATTCCTCGCCCGCCCCGCCACCCAGGCGATGCTGGCTGCTGCCAAGCCGGCCGCCAGCCGTGCGTTGGAAGAGGGCGAAGAGCGGGTGAAGATGACCCGGCTGCGGCAGACCATCGCCCGGCGCCTGAAGGAGGCGCAAAATACCGCCGCCATGCTGACCACCTTCAACGAGGTGGATATGGGCGCAGCGATGGCGCTGCGCGCCGATTACCGCGACAGCTTCGAGAAGAAGCACGGCGTCCGCCTCGGCTTCATGTCTTTCTTCGTCAAGGCCTGCGTCGCCGCGCTGAAGGAGTTCCCTGCCGTCAATGCGGAGATCGAAGGCGACAGCGTCATCTATAAGAACTTTGTCCATATGGGCGTGGCGGTAGGCGGGCCGAATGGCCTTGTCGTTCCCGTGCTGCGCGATGCCGACCGGCTGGGCTTCGCTGAGATCGAGAAGCGGATCGGCGATTTCGGCAAGCGGGTGCGCGACGGCCAGCTCAAGTTGGAAGAGATGTCCGGCGGCAGCTTCACCATCACCAATGGCGGCGTATATGGAAGTTTGATGTCGACGCCCATTCTCAACCCGCCGCAATCGGCCATCCTTGGGATGCATAAGATCCAGGAGCGGCCGATGGTGGTCGGCGGCAAGATCGAGGCGCGACCGATGATGTATCTCGCGCTGTCCTATGATCACCGGATCGTCGACGGCAAGGAGGCGGTAAGCTTTCTGGTCCGCGTGAAGGAAGCGATCGAGGACCCGCGCCGCCTGCTGCTCGATCTCTGATAATAATAAGTGACAGAAAGCGGGCGCGCAGGGCATCGCGCGTACCCGGGGGGAGAGACCATGCGTTCCTTCGAAGGCCAGTTCTCGGACAACAAACCGCTCAAGCGGACGCGGGAGGAGAAGGTGCGCCTGCTCGCCGAACTGGAGCAGACCGTGCGGGCTATGAAGCCGCAGAGCTCGCCCGAGCTCCGCGCCTCGATCATCAGCCGGATCAAGGAGCTGAAGGTCGACCTCGCCGCCCCGCCGCCGCCGCCGCGCGAACGCCGCGGCCCAAGCCACTACCAGGACTCTTTCGGCACCGGCCCCCGCCCACCGCGCCGGCCGCGGCGCGAGGAGCTTTAAGCCCATGCGCCTCGCCGACAAGACTGCGCTGATCATCGGCGCCGGCCAATCGCCCGGGGAGACGCTTGGTAATGGCCGCGCCACCTGCCTGCGCTTCGCCCAGGAAGGCGCCAGGGTGCTGTGCGCCGACCGCGACCTTGGCTCGGCCGAGGAGACTGCGCGCCTCGCCGGCCATGGCGCCGTCGCCTACCGAGCCGATGTCACGGTGGAAGCCGACATGGCCGCCGCGGTTGCCGAAGCGGTCCGCCTTTGGGGCCGGCTGGATATCCTGCACTACAATGTTGGCATGTCGCTGGCCGGCGGCGATGCCCCGCCGACCGAGATCACCGAAGCGGCCTTCGACCGCATCACCGCGGTCAACCTGCGCGGCTTCGTCATGGCGGTGAAGCACGCGCTGCCGGTGATGCGGCAGCAGCAGTCGGGCGTGATCGTCTCGATCTCCTCCGCCGCGGCGGTCGAGAGCTATCCCTATGTCGCCTACAAGACCACCAAGGCGGCGATGCTCGCCTTCACCGAACAGGTAGCGATCCAGAACGCTGCCTACGGCATCCGCTGCAATGCCATCCTGCCGGGCCTGATGGATACGCCGATGGCGGTCGATACCCGCGTCCGCCACACCGGCAAAAGCCGCGTCGAAGTGGCGGCCGAACGCGATGCCAAGGTGCCGCTGCGGCGCAAGATGGGCACCGCCTGGGACGTCGCCAACGCGGCACTCTTCCTTGCCAGCGAGGAGGCGGGCTTTATCACCGGCGTCTGCCTGCCGGTCGATGGCGGCAGGCTGGTGCAGATCGGCTGAAGGGGATAGGCGAAGCGGTATGAGGTCCGTCGCCCCTCTGATGCGAGTTACGATCCCGGTCGCCTGAGGCGTCTCGACATGGGATCGGCGCGCTCGCGCCGCCGGGTACCCCGCTCATGCTGCCAGACCGCCACCGTGACCGAGACCACCGAGACCCTCGCCCTCTGCTTCGGCATCCGTGCCGAGGCTTCGCCCGGCCGATGAGAGCGACTTCTGGAACCCTTCGCCTAACGTGATCTGATCGCCGATACCGTCGAGGCCGCGCAGTGCGGCGACCTCATGGAACCGCGTCTCGAATTGACGGAGATTTCCGCGGCGATGGTGCGGTTGCTGCGGGGCAATCTCAGTCATGTCATTGGCGTGCAACGCTTGTAGGTGGCGCCTCTTTCCCACTTCGCGGGATCTGGCCAGGCCCTAGAGCGGGCTGCGTTGAGGCGGAATCGCCGAAGGCGCTGAATCGCGCGATCCAAGACATGCTAGAGCGGGCTGCGTGAACGTATGTGAACGCAGCATGCTCTAAGCAGACGCCGCTGGCAGGCATCTCCCGCTTAAGCCAGCGCTCCTTAGCGCCCCTCCCTGACGATCCGCCGGCAATGCGCGAGTGCCGCCTCGATCAGGTTGTCGCTCGCCTCCGGCGTACGAAAGGCGGCGTGCGAGGAGAGGGTGACATTGGCTAATCCGGTCAACGGATGCGCCTTCGGCAACGGCTCCTCGACGAAGACGTCAAGCGCGGCATGGCCGATTTGCCCGGCCCGCAGCGCTTCGATCATTGCCGCTTCGTCGATCACCGCGCCGCGCGCGGTATTGACCAGGATCGCCCCTGGCTTGAGCTTGGCCAGCCGATCCCGTGACACGAAGCCACGCGTCTCATCGTTCAACAGCAGGTGGAGCGAGACGACATCGGCGCTGGCCAGCAACTCGTCCAAGCTGACGAAAGTGACGCCCGGGATTGCCTTCGGACTGCGGTTCCAGGCGATCACCCGCATCCCGACGCCAGCACAGAGCCGGGCCATTTCGGCACCGATCCCGCCGGTGCCGATCAGCCCGACCGTCTTGCCGGTCAGCTGTGTGCCCACCACGCGCGGCCATTCGCCACGCCGCACGGCAGCATCCATCATGGCGGTCTGTCGCGCCGCGTCCCACATCAGCGCGAAGGCCATCTCGGCTACGGCGGTGTCGCCATAGCCCTTGATGATATGAACGGCGACGCCGCATTCGGCGGCCAGCTCCTCCGGATTCATGTAGCTGCGTGCGCCGGTGCCGAGGAAGACCACATGCTTCAGGCTCGAACATTGCTTGATGATCGCGGTCGGGAACTGGGTATGGTCGTTGATCGCAATTTCGTGGCCAACTAGCAGCCTTGGCAGCCCCTCCGGCTTGATCTCGGCGTCGCGGTTGATGCTGACCGGCACGTCATCCGACCGGTGGAGCCGTTCCATGACCGCTGCCAGGGAATCGTTGGCATCGACGAAGATCGCGCGCATGCTGCCTCCTGATAATTGGTCTTAGCTAATCTGCTCTAGCCTGGACCCGCCTGCGTCACCATCTGTCATCCTGTTCGCGGTATGGCAACCGGTCGGCGTCAGTCTCGCCGCCGCCCGGGAAAAGGAGCCCTTGCGATGAGACAATCCCTGCTATGCGGCGCTGGCCGCCTGACTTGGCTGAAGGACGGCTGATATGCCGATACTTGCCCGCCCGCCCAGGATTCTCTCTGAAACCGACCGGGCGACCGGCACCCTGCCGGTTGCGATCCGCGGCGGTCCGGCGCTCGCGGCGCGGGTCGGCGGCCTGCCCGGTGTCGCCGTGGTGGCCGAGGCTGCCGAGGCCGCCGTGCTGATCGCAGAAGCTCCCGTACCGGAAGCCGAGGCGCCGGTGCTGGTGCTGGCTGAGGGGCCAGCCGCGCTCACCGCACTGCGTCTCGGGGCCCGCGGCGTGGTCTCGCCCGATGCTGCGCCCGCCATGCTGGAAGCCGCCCTTCGGGCCGTCGCGCGTGGTCTTTCGGTGCTGCCGCCACCAGCCCTGGTTGGCCTGACCGGCCGGGCCGTCGCTGAGCCGCCTGGCGCCTTGACCCCGCGTGAGCGCGAAGTGCTGGACCTGCTGGCGGCGGGCGCGTCCAACAAGGCGATCGCGCATGCCCTCGGGCTGTCATTCCACACGGCGAAGGCACATGTCGCCGTGGTGCTGGAAAAGCTCGGTGCCCGCAGCCGGGCCGATGCGGTGGCCCGGGCGGTGCGCGCAGGGCTGGTGCCGCTGTAGAGCATGCTTCGTTCACATGCGTTCACGCAGCCCGCTCTAGCCTTTGTTGGATCGCGCGATTCAGCGCCTTCGGCGATTCCGCCTCAACGCATCGCGCTTTAGCGATCGTCTTGCCTCAGGCTTGCTTGTGTTCGATCAGCTCGCGCCGGATACGCCGGCCGCGGCGGATGCGGTCCTCGATGAACTCCGCTTGGCCCCAGCGTACCGCCCGGCCTAGCGCATGCGCATCCTCGGTGAAGCGCGCCAGCATCTCCAGCAGCGCTTCGCGGTTGTTCAGAAAGATGTCGCGCCACATATCGACATCGCTCGCCGCGATCCGGGTGAAGTCGCGGAAGCCGGAGGCGGCGAACTTCAGCACTGCCTCGCGCGTTTCCTCGGCCAGATCATCGGCGGTGCCGCAGATGGTAAAGGCGATCAGGTGGGGCAGGTGGCTGACGATGGCTACCACCTTGTCATGCGTATCCGGGTCCATCCGCTCGACCGTGGAACCCAGGCGCCGCCAGAGCTCGGCGACCTTCTCGACCGCTGCGGGGTCGCCGCCGGGCAGCGGCGTCAGGATGGTATAACGGCCCTCAAACAGCTCCGCGAAGCCGGCATCCGGGCCACTATGTTCGGTCCCCGCCATGGGGTGCGCGGGCACCAGGTGCACGCCGGGCGGCAGCAGCGGCTGCAGGTCCCGCACCACGCTGCCCTTGGTGGAGCCGGCATCGGAGAGGATGCAGCCGGGCGCTAGGTGCGGGGCGATCTGGTGCATCACCCCGGCATAGGCGCCGACGGGGATGCAGAGGATCACGCCGTCGCAGCCGGCTACGGCGCGGGCGGGGTCGGCCTCCACCGCATCTGCGAAATCCAGTGCGCGCACCCGTGCCAGCGTCTCTGGCCGGCGGGTATGAGCGACGATGCTCCGGGCGATGCCGCCTTTGGCCCGCGCGGCCCGGGCGATCGAACTCCCGATCAGCCCGACGCCGATCAGGCAGAGCCGTTCGAAGAGCGGTTCAGCCGCCACGCGTGAAGGCCGTCAGCGCATCGACCAGCAGCCCACACTCCTCGGCGTTGCCGATGGTCATGCGCAGGCAGTGCGGCAGGCTGTAGGAGCCCATGGCGCGCACGATCAGGCCGCGCGACTTCAGCACCGCATCGGCCGCCTTGGCGCGCTCCGGCGTGCCAAAATCGACCAGCAGGAAGTTGCCCTCGCTCGGGTGAACGCCGATGCCGAGGGCGTGAATTGCCGCCGTCACCTTGTCCCGCCATTCCCCATTATGGGCGATGGATTTCTCCACCCAGCCCGCCTCGGCCAACGCACCTATGCCGGCCGCCATGGCCGGGGCGTTCACGTTGAACGGCCCCCGCACGCGATTAAGAATGTCGATCACATGTGCCGGCGCATAGGCCCAGCCCAGCCTGACGCCGCCCAGGCCGAAAACCTTCGAGAAGGTGCGGGTCATCACCGTGTTCGTGCCGGCTTCGACCAACCCGTGCCCAGGGTCGTAGTCCGGCCGTGTGACATATTCGGCATAGGCGGCATCGAGCACGAGCAGGATGTCGTCCCGCAGCCCGGCGCGCAGCCGCGTCACCTCCGCGGCCGGTACCAGGGATCCGGTCGGGTTGTTCGGGTTGGCGAGGAAGACGAGCTTGGTGCGCGGGCCAACTGCGGCGAGCATGGCGTCGATATCCGCCATCAGGCCGCGTTCCGGCACCTTGACAACCTGGCAGCCGGCGAACCGGCCGGCGATGTCGTACATCACGAAGCCGTGCGCGCTCATCACCAGGTCGGTACCCTCGCCGCCATAGGCGAGGATGAGGGCGCCGATGATCTCGTCCGAACCATTGCCGCAGACGATCCGCGCGGGATCGAGCCCAAAGCGCGCGCCGATCGCCTCCCGCAGGGCCTTGGCGCTGCCGTCGGGGTAGCGGTGCAACTCCGCCGCCTGGGCGAGATAGGCGGTCTGTGCGCCGGGCGGCACGCCGAAGGCGCCTTCGTTCGAGGAGAGCTTGATGATCCGGTTGACGCCGGGGAGTTTGGATTCTCCGCCGATATAGGGCTGGATCGTCAGGATGGAGGGGCGCGGCAGCAGGGCGGTCATCAGCCGGGGTCTCCTCGTTCCGGCACGGCGTAGCTGCCGAGCGGGATGGCCTGGTGGACGCCGATGGCGGCGAGGCGGGGATCGTCCGGCTGGACGAAGCCCGCCACCTCGGCGAGTGCGAGCAGCCGACCGGGGCCGCGATGCAGTTGTAACAGACCAGGCGGCAGGCCGGCCGCGGTTAGCGCGGCGGCGATCTGTGAGCGGCTGCGGTTTTCCTCCGCCTCGATCCTGATGAGGGTCCGGTCGGCGCCGCTCGGGTCGGCAGCGCCAGGGGTGACGGCCAGAGCCTCCACCACCGGCTCGCCGGCGGCATAGAAGGGCAGGCGTGCTACAACTTGGAGCCGGGGCGCTTCCAGGCTCGCCCACCAGAGGCGCTCGGCCGGCTCGCCTTCCTCGGGCAGCGGCAGCACGGCGACCTGCGCCTCTCCGTTGGCGACTGCGGCCAGGGCGCGCGCGGCTGTGGGCAGGCTGCGGAG
Source organism: uncultured Paracraurococcus sp. (assembly GCA_903896535.1). Taxonomy (GTDB): domain Bacteria; phylum Pseudomonadota; class Alphaproteobacteria; order Acetobacterales; family Acetobacteraceae; genus CAITYE01. The sequence continues at coordinate 2,556 of CAITYE010000242.1, read as the reverse complement.
CGGCGTGCCGATACCGAAATGCTCGCGCGCCACCTGCACCTGCTCCGGCTGCTCAGCCTGGACGGCGACGGTGAAGCCGCCTTGCATGCCAGAGGAGGTGGCGAATATTTCCCGCCAGAGTCGGACCACCGCGGCGCGGGGCAGGGCCCCGGTATGGCGGGCCAGCAGCCGACGTAGGATCAGCGCTTCGCGCCCCGGTCGCAATGGGCTGGCGGCGTCGCGCTTGATGCCGCTGGCCGCGAGGCGAGCGACGACGTCGGCACGGCGCATCAGCAACGCGTGCATCTGATCGTCAAGCGTGTCGATCTCACCACGCAGCGCCGCCAAAGCGTCCGGGGAGGCAGGGGAGGTGTCACTCATCGGTCGGCTATGCTTTAGGCGGCCCAGGGCCCGCCGCCAAGCCGGACAAGTTGAAGCGGGCGGAGGATCGGCCTATTTCTGCTTCTCCGGAGCCGTCATCACCGTATGTCCGCGCCCATCGCCCCTTTGCCCGTGGTCGATCACCAGCGGGTCGTTTTCGCGGATGGCCTGACGCTTGACTGCGGCCAGACGATCGCACCGCTGGTCGTGGCTTATCGGACCTACGGCACACTGAACGCGGCAAAAAGCAACGCTATCCTGATTTGCCATGCTTTGACCGGGGACCAATACGTGGCCGAGCTTCATCCGGTGACCGGCAAGGGCGGTTGGTGGCAGACCATCATTGGCCCAGGCAAGCCGTTGGATACCGAACGCTACTTCCTGATCTGCGCCAATGTGCTCGGCGGCTGCATGGGCTCGACCGGCCCGCGGGATGAAATGACCGATTCGGCGGGTTGTGGACTCGGCCGGCCCTGGGGCACCGATTTTCCGAACGTTACTATCCGCGACATGGTACGGGCGCAGCATCGCCTCGTCACCTCGCTCGGCATCGGCCGGCTGCTCGCGGTGATCGGCGGCTCGATGGGCGGGATGCAGGTCCTGGAATGGGCTGCGACCTTCCCGCAGACGGTCTACGCCGCGGCGCCGATCGCTGCAGCCAGCTACCACAGCGCCCAGAACATCGCTTTCCATGAGGTTGGCCGTGCGGCGATCCATAGCGATCCGGACTGGCAGGGCGGCCGTTATTGGGAGGAAGGGCGCATCCCTGCCAAGGGCCTGGCGGTGGCACGCATGGTCGCGCACATCACCTATCTCTCGGAAGCCGCACTCAGCCGCAAATTCGGCCGGCGCCTCCGCGGTGCCGCAGCACTGACCCTGCTTGAGGACGTCTTCGAGGTTGAGAGCTATCTGCGCCACCAGGGTAGCACCTTCGTGCGCCGTTTCGATGCCAACAGCTATCTCACCATCACCCGCGCGATGGATTATTTCGACCTCGCCGCTGAGCATGACGGTGATCTCGCCGCTGCCTTTCGTGGGACCCGCACGCGCTTCTTCGTCGCCTCCTTCAGCACTGACTGGCTGTTCCCCACCAGCGAGAGCCGGGCGCTGGTGCGGGCGCTGAACAAGGCTGCGGCCAATGTTTCCTTTGTCGAGATCACCTCGGATAAGGGGCACGATGCTTTCCTGCTGGACGAGCCGGATTTCCACCATGCGCTGGGCGGCTTCCTGGCCGGCTGCGCTGACCGGCTTGGGATCTGAGCATGGCCGAGGCGCCAGAGGCCGCCATGCGGGGCGGTGCTGCCGCCCCCCCGCCGCTGGGTGGGGAGATCCGTTTCGTCGCGAAGAACATGCGGCTCGACCTCCGGCTGATCGCGGCGATGATCCCGCGCGGGGCGACGGTGCTCGATATCGGCTGCGGCGATGGCGCGCTGCTGGCGCATCTCACCGCCGCCAAGGGCGCCGATGCCCGGGGCATCGAGATCGACATGGCCGAGGCGACGCGCGCCGTGGCCAATGGTCTCGCGGTGATCCAGGGCGATGCCGATCATGATCTGGCCTTCTACCCCGATGGCGCCTTCGATTACGTCGTGCTCTCCCGCACCCTGCAGGCGGTGGAGCGGCCGCGCGAGGTGCTGCGGCAGATGCTGCGGATCGGCCGACACGCTATCGTCTCCTTCCCCAATTTCGGCCATTGGTGGCTGCGCTGGCAGCTGCTGGCCGGCGGGCGCATGCCGATGACGCCCACCTGGAACCGCGCCTGGCACGACACGCCGAACATCCACCCCTGCACGATCCGCGACTTCTTCGACTTGTGTCGGCTGGAAGGTTATGCGGTCGAGGAATGGCTGGCGGTGGATGATCGGGGGCTGAAGGCGCCCTGGAAGCGATCGCCCTGGCTGGCCAACCTGTTCGGCGAACAGGCGCTGTTCCTGCTGCGCCGCGCCTGAGGCCGATAGTCCGCGGCCTGCGGCGGGAGCGCTTCGTTCGGGCGGCGGGCGAAACCGCCTTGCAAAACTGTCACGCGCCCGCGCTGGACGCACCGCAGGATGATGCTTTCCTGACCTATTAGCCGGATCGGCGGCTCATCCGGGGCGCCTCAAGCACGGCTTCAGCCCCGGCTTGCGCGGCCGATGCGGGCGTGACGGAACCCGGATGAGAGAGGGCGGGCATGCGACCGACACGGCGCGCAATGAC
>CAITYE010000241.1 GCA_903896535.1 uncultured Paracraurococcus sp. | reverse complement strand
GTCGGCCCCGCGGCCGCCTGGAAGCTCAAGAAAGCGGTCAAGCTGGGCTTCCTGGACTTCAGCGCGCCCGCCGCGCGGGAACATTTCCTGCGCCGCGAACTGGCGCTGAACGCCCCTTTCGCGCCGGGGCTTTATCAAGCCGTGGTGCCGGTGACGCGCGGCGTGGACGGCGCGCTCAGCCTCGATGGCCAAGGCCAGGTGGTCGAGCATGTGCTGCAGATGGCCCCCCTGCCGCCCGCGGCCTTCCTCGAGACGATCACGCGCCAGGAGGGCCTGTCGCCGGCCCGGCTGGACGAGCTGGCAGATGTCGTGGCGGCCTGCCACGCGGCCCTCGCCTCGGCCCAGCCTTCTGATGTCGCCGCGATCATCCGCGGCAATGCGGCGGCGGCCACGCGCGCCGGACTGCCCGGGCCGCGGGTCGGCGCCTGGGCCGAGGCGGCGCTTGCCTGGCATGAGCGCCTCGCGCCCTACCTCGCGGCGCGGGCCGCCGCGGGCCGGGTGCGGCGCTGCCATGGCGATCTGCATCTGGGCAATCTCTGCCTGTGGCGGGGGCGGGTCACCCTCTTTGATGCGCTCGAATTCGATGAGGCGCTGGCGACCATCGACACCGGCTATGATCTCGCCTTCCTGCTGATGGACCTGGAACATCGCCTCGGCCGGGCAGCGGCCAATCGGGTGCTGAACCGCTACGTCGCCCGCAACGGCGATGCCGGGCTGGTGGCCGGCCTACCGCTCTGGCTCTCGCTGCGGGCGATGATCCGGGCGCATGCCACGGCCAGCCGTGGCGCCGATGGCCTGCCCTATCTCGACCGGGCGGAGGCGATGCTGCGGCCGCCGCCGCCACGCCTGATCGCGATCGGCGGTCTGCCGGGCACCGGCAAGTCACGCCTCGCCCGGGCCTTAGCGCCGGAGATCGGCGCCGCCCCCGGAGCGCTGGTGCTGCGCAGCGACGAGATCCGGAAGCGTCAGGCCGGCGCCGCACCGGAACAGCGCCTGCCGCCGGCCAGCTACACCCCGGCCGCAAGCGCCAGGGTCTTCGCCGAATTGGCCACGGCGGCACGCACCGCGCTGGCCGGCGGCCAGGCGGTCATTGCCGATGCCGCCTTCCTCCGCCCCGAGGAGCGGACCCAGATCGCAACCGCGGCGGGCGCGCTGCCCTTCACCGGCCTCTGGCTGACCGCGCCGCTAGCTGTCCTGCGGACCAGGGTGGCGGCCCGGATGGGCGATGCCTCGGATGCCGATGTGGCGGTGCTGGAAGCCGCGGCGGCACGGCCGGTCGGCCCGCTCGATTGGGCCGAGATCCCGGCGGCGGCGGACCCGGTGCCGGCGGCGCGCGCCCGGCTGCGGGGTGCCGGCTGATACGGGCGCCGCCTCACCGAGCAGCTACCACGCGCCCGGCAGGATTGTGCTAGCGTGTCGGCAATCAGGGAGATTTCGTCATGGCCTATCGTCGCCTGCTGCTGCCGCTGACCGGCACCTCCTCCGGCGAGGCCGCGCTCGCCACCGCGCTCATGATCGCCCGCATCTGGAACGCGCATGTGCATTGCCTGCATGTCCGGGTTGATGCCCGCGATGTCGCACCGCTGGCCGGCGAGGGCCTGTCGGGCGCGATGATCGAGGAGATGATGGCGGCAACCGAGCGCGAAAGCGGCGAGCGGGCCAACCGCGTGCGGACGCTATTCGATCGCTTCACCCATACGACCGGCGATGTGACCCTGGCCGATAGCGCCGAGACGGCGCTGAAGACCGATGGTCCAACCCTGTCCTTCGAAAGCGTCGCCGGGCGAGAGGAGGATATCGTTGCGCAGCGCTCGCGCCTCTATGACATGGCGGTGGTCCCGCACCCGGAAGCCGACGAGGATGTCTCCTCCTCTGATGCGCTGCACGCCGTGCTGTTCGATTCCGGCCGGCCGGTCCTGGTCGCACCGCGGAACCCGCCGCGCAGCATCGGCACCCGCGTCTGCTGCGCCTGGAACGGCTCCGCCGAAAGCGCCGCCGCCATGGCCGCGGCACTGCCCTGGCTGCATCATGCGGAGACGATCCGCGTGCTCTATGCCGACGAATATCAGCGCCGTGGGCCGGATGTGGACGGCATCCTGCGCTATCTGCGCTGGCACGAGATCACCGCAGAGAAGGCGCTGTTCAAGCCGCAAACCAAGGATGTCGGAGCCGGTCTGCTGGGCGCGGCGCGGGATTTCCAGGCTGATCTGCTGTGCATGGGCGCCTACAGCCATTCCCGGCTGCGCCAGCTGATCCTGGGCGGCGTGACCCGGCATATTCTGGAGAACAGCGACATGCCCGTGCTGATGTGCCGCTGACCCGGCGCATGGCTGCCATTCCCAAACCGGTATGGCGCACCGGGCAACCCCAGCCGATCTGACTGAGGAACGGGGTCCCGCCCCGCGACCCGGAGGCGATGATGATTGAACTGCGACCCTTTGCCTCTCTCGGGGGCGCCGATCATGGCTGGCTGAGGGCGCGCCACCATTTCTCCTTCGCCCAGTACCGCGATCCGGCGCGGATGGGCTGGGGCCGGCTGCGGGTCTGGAACGATGACGAGATCGCCCCCGGCACCGGCTTCGACCCGCACCCGCACCGCGACATGGAAATCATCACCTATGTCCGCGAAGGCGCCATCACCCATACCGACAGCATGGGCAATCGCGGCCGGACCGAGGCGGGCGATGTGCAGATCATGTCAGCCGGCACCGGCGTGGTGCACAGCGAGTTCAACCTGGAACAGACGCCGACGACGCTGTTCCAGATCTGGCTGCAGACCGATGTGCCGGGGGCCACGCCGCATTGGGGCAGCCGGCGCTTCCCCCGCGCCGCCCGCGCTGCGGGCTTCGAGGTGCTGGCCTCTGGCCGGCCGGGCGATGCGGGGACGCAGGCCCTGCCGCTGAACGTCGATGGCGCGGTGCTGGCGGCGACCCTCGAGGCCGGGCAGAGCCTGCGTCAGCCCTTGGCCCCCGGCCGTGCCGCCTATCTGGTGGTGGCCAAAGGGCGCGTGACCGTAAACGGCCTGGCGCTGGGGCCACGCGATGGCGCGGCGGTCGTCGAGGAGACTGCGCTGGTGATCGCCGCCGTCACCGAAGCCGAGCTGGTGCTGGTTGAGATGGCGGCGACATAGGCGCGTCGCCGCCCGCGGCTATGGCGCCAGCGCCCGACCAGCCCGGTGCCGACGCAGCAGCCGAAAGCCCAGCCAGACCGAGAGACCGAGCATCGCCGCGGCCAGAACCAGCTGCCAGGCGCCATCGACCCTGACGCCCTTACCGAGCAGGGCGAAGATTGCCGTCTGCGGCAGGTAGCCCAGCGCCGAGGCAGCGAGGAACGGCGCCGCGGCGATTCCCGTCATGCCAGCCAGCAGATTGAGCGCGAGGTTATTGCCCACTGGCAGCAGGCGCAGCGCCAGCGTCGTGCCGAAGGGCTGTTCGGCAATGGCATCGCGCAGGGGCCGCAGCCGCTGGCCGAAGCGCCCGGCAAGCCGGCGTTCCGCCCAGCCGCGTCCGATCAGCCGCGCCCAGCCGAAGCCCAACGCCGCCCCCAACACCTGCGCCAGCAAGCCAAGCGCGATCCCCAGCGCGGCGCCGAACGCATAGCCGCCGAGGAAGGCGATGCCCTGGCGTGGCAGGCCGACGGCGGTCAGCACGGCGCCCAGCAGGACGAACAGGGCCTCTCCCGCCAGCCCCTGGCCGCGAATATGGCGATCCGCCCATTCGGTCCCCGGCGCGACGCCGACGGCGCGCAGCAGCAATCCGCCGCCGACCAGCCCGACGACCAGGACGGCGAGCTTGGCAAGCGCGCGCCAACGCGCCGCCGCGGGCGTCTGCAGGGTGGCGTTCATGCCGCCCGCGGCACGGCCTGGCGGCGCGGCCTGGCCCGGGGGTCGGGGAGTCGTCAGCTTGGTCTCATCCCTCGGTCTCGATCACCGGGCGCTTCCAGCGGCGTTGCAGCCAGGCGACGCCGATCAGGTCGTAAAGGCCGACCAGCAGGCGATCGATCGTGCCGTAGTTCGAAGCCCCGCGCAGCCGCGGCCGATGGTTGACCGGCTCGCTCACCACCCGCCCGCCTTGGCGGAGCACCAGCGCCGGCAGGTAGCGGTGCATGTGATCAAAGGCCGGCAGATCGACGAACAGGGCGCGAGGGAACACCTTCAGCCCGCAGCCGGTATCCGGTGTCTCGTCCTGCAGGAGCCAACGCCTGACCGCGTTGGCGATGCGGCTCGACCGCCGCTTCACCCAGCTATCCCGTCGCGTGACCCGATGCCCGGCGACCAGAATGGCCCCGCCCTCGGCCTCGGCGCGGGCGAGCAGGCGCGGGATATCGGCCGGGTCGTTCTGGCCGTCACCATCGAGAGTGGCGATCCAGCGCCCGCGCGCTGCCCTGACGCCGGTGACGACCGCCGCTGACTGGCCGCAACTGACGCGGTGGCGCAGGTGGCGCAGCGGTGCGATGGCGGCGGCGGCGCGCAGCTCGGCCGGGGTGGCGTCGGTCGAGCCGTCATCGACATAGATAATCTCGTGCGGCAGGCCGCCCAGCGCCTGCTCGATCTCCGTCACCAGCGGGGCGATATTGGCCGCCTCGTTCCGCACCGGGATGACAACGGAGAGCTGCAGGACCTCCGTTGGCCCCGCGGGCGTAGCGACGAACATGGGTCGGCGGTAGCAGGGGGGTGGCGCGGCGGCAAGCCGAAGGCTGGCCAAGCCGCCAAGCGTGGCTATATGGACGGTCATGCCGTTTGATGCCGATCGCACCACTGTCCCGCCCGGCACCCGGGCTGATCCCGTTGCCATCGGCGGCTGGCTGCTGGCGGTCGCGGCCATGGTCTGGGCCATGGTGGCCCTCGGCGGGGCCACACGCCTGACCGGCTCCGGCCTTTCGATCATGGAATGGGCGCCGATCGCCGGTACCCTGCCGCCGCTCTCCGAGGCCGAGTGGCAGCGGCTTTTCGCGCTTTACAAGACCATTCCGCAATACGAGCTGGTCAATGCCGGGTTCGGCCTTGAAGGGTTCAAGCGGATCTTCTGGCTGGAATGGGCGCATCGGCTCTGGGGGCGGCTGATCGGCCTCGCCTATGCGATGCCGCTGCTCTGGTTCTGGCTGCGGGGGCGGATTCCCCCGGGGTACGGAATGCCGCTGCTCGGCCTGTTGCTGCTCGGCGGCCTGCAGGGCGCGGTCGGCTGGTTCATGGTCGCCTCCGGCTTCGAGGCATCGCGCACCACGGTCTCTCCCTATCGGCTGGTCATTCATCTCGGCCTCGCGCTGGTGCTGTTCGCTGCCCTGGTCTGGACCGCGCTCGGCCTGCTGCGGCCCGGGCCCGCGCGCGCCCTGCCCGAGACGGGCGGGCTGCGCCTGCTGGTGCGGCTCGCCTGCGGCCTGCTGCTGCTGGCCATGCTGGCGGGTGGGTTTGTGGCAGGGCTCCGCGCCGGGCTCGACTACAACACCTTTCCACTGATGGCCGGCGAATGGGTGCCGCGGGACTATTGGCGGCTGGCCCCGGCCTGGACCAACCTGACCGAGAATATCCCGGCGGTGCAGTTCAACCACCGGCTCCTGGCGACGCTGGGTGGCCTTGCCGCACTCGCCGCCGGCCTCGCCGCGCAGCGGCGGCTACCGGCCGGCTTCGCCCGCCAAGCCTGCCTCGCGCTGGCCGCCTTGGCAGCGCTGCAATACCTGCTCGGGGTGCTCACCCTGGTGCATGTGGTGCCCGTTGGGCTCGGCACCTTGCATCAGGCCAATGCCGTTGGGTTGCTGGCGGCCGGGCTCGCGGCGCTGCATGGGCTGCGCGCCCCGCGCCGTGCGGCGTAGAGCAGGGTGCGTGAGCGAATGCGAACGCATTATGCCCTAGGCGGCGACGTCAGGCGCGTCAGGTAGCCAGGTGGGCGATCCTGTGTTTTCCGGCAACGAGCATGATCGACGCGGCGCCCGGCTGAGACCATATAGGAACGCCAGGAGGATATCCCCGATGCCGCTCGATAGTCCGGTTGCGGTCACCGACCGCCTGTTTTTCGGCGAACTTGACCGCGCCGCCGCCGAGCGGGTGGTGCGCGAGGCGCTGTCCGGCACGGATGATGGCGAGCTATTCCTGGAATACCGGGAAAGCGAGGCATTGTCGCTTGATGACGGACGCATCCGGTCGGCGAGTTTCGACACGACGCGCGGCTTCGGGCTGCGTGCCGTGGCGGGCGAGATGGCCGGCTATGCCCATTCCGGCGAGTTGACCGAGGCCGCGCTGCAGCGGGCGGCGGCGACGGTGCAGGCGGTCCGCCAGGGCCATGCCGGCGTCGCCGACATCGCCCCCCGGGCGACCAATGCGCGCCTATATGCCGAAGACAACCCACTGGGCAGCATGGCCTTTGCCGCCAAAACGGCGCTGCTGAGCGAGATCGACGCCTATGCGCGGGGCCGCGACCCGCGGGTGACGCAAGTCATGGCCTCCCTCACCGGCGAATGGCAGGCGGTGCAGATCCTGCGGGCCGATGGCTCACGCGTCGCCGATCTGCGGCCGCTGGTGCGGCTCAACGTCGCCGTTGTGGTCGAACACGCCGGCCGGCGGGAGAGCGGCAGCCACGGGCTGGGCGGGCGTATCGATTACAGCCGGATCATCACCCCCACGGTCTGGCGCGGCGCGGTGGATGAGGCGTTGCGCCAGGCGCTGGTCAATCTGGCCAGCGTGCCCGCCCCGGCCGGCGAAATGGAAGTGGTCCTCGGCCCTGGCTGGCCAGGCATCCTGTTGCATGAGGCGATCGGCCATGGGCTGGAGGGGGATTTCAACCGCAAGAAGACCTCCGCCTTCGCTGGGTTGCTTGGGCAGCGGATCGCCGCGCCCGGGGTGACGGTAGTGGATGACGGCACCATGCCCGACCGCCGCGGCAGCCTGACCGTCGATGACGAGGGCACGCCCACGAACCGCACCGTGCTGATCGAGGACGGGGTGCTGGTAGGCTTCCTGCAAGACCGCCAGAACGCCCGGCTGATGGGCGTCGCGCCGACCGGCAATGGCCGGCGACAGAGCTTCGCGCATGCGCCCATGCCGCGGATGACGAACACCGTGATGCTGGCCGGCCAGCTGGCGCCGGAGGAGATCCTCCGCAGCGTCAAGCGCGGGCTCTATGCGGTGAATTTCGGCGGCGGGCAGGTCGATATCACCAGCGGGAAGTTCGTCTTCTCGGCGGCCGAGGCCTATCTGATCGAGGATGGGCGGATCGGCCCTGCGGTCAAGGGCGCGACGCTGATCGGCAACGGGCCGGACAGCCTGACCAAGGTGGCGATGGTCGGCAACGACCTGGCGCTCGACCCCGGGATCGGCACCTGCGGCAAGCAGGGCCAGGGCGTTCCGGTGGGCGTCGGCCAACCGACCCTGAAGCTGAGCGGCCTGACGGTGGGCGGCACGGCGACCTGATCCAGCCGGCCAAGGCCGCTGCGGGTCCTGGTGGGCCGGCGGCATGGCTGCAGCTGTGCGTCTGGCGTCGTCTCCGGATTGGGGGGCGGGTGTCCGGAACCGCCACTCCTCACGAAATTGTGTTGAACGCCAGTATGTTGCCACTCGGCTGTCGGAGATGTTCCGAACCGCTTGACGGGCAAGCGCTAGATCCCTACATCGCTGGCACTCGTCCAGAGTGAGTGCTAGCGGGCTGCCTGGGGCAGGCGCCGACACTTGCCCGCGGGCGGGGAAACCTCTTGCTCAGGCATCAGGAGAGGACACACATGGCATTTCGTCCCCTGCATGACCGCGTTCTCGTTCGCCGCGTGACGGCCGAAGAGAAGACCGCGGGCGGCATCATCATCCCCGACACCGCCAAGGAGAAGCCGCAGGAAGGCGAGGTTGTCTCCGTCGGCCCCGGCGCCCGCGACGATAGCGGTGCGCTGGTTGCGCTCGATGTGAAGGCTGGCGATCGCATCCTGTTCGGCAAGTGGTCGGGCACCGAGGTGAAGCTGAATGGTGAGGAGCTCCTCATTATGAAGGAGTCCGACATCATGGGCATCCTCGGCTAACGCCACCCACAACCCAACCAACATCAAGGAACAAGCATAATGGCTGCTAAGGACGTCAAATTCGGCGCCGCCGCACGCGAGCGCATGCTGCGTGGTGTCGACATCCTGGCCGATGCGGTGAAGGTCACGTTGGGCCCGAAGGGCCGTAATGTCGTGATCGACAAGAGCTTCGGCGCGCCGCGGATCACCAAGGACGGCGTGACCGTCGCCAAGGAGATCGAGCTGGCCGACAAGTTCGAGAACATGGGCGCCCAGATGGTGCGCGAAGTGGCCTCGAAGACCAACGACGTCGCTGGCGATGGCACCACCACCGCGACCGTTCTCGCCCAGGCGATCGTCCGTGAGGGCGCCAAGGCGGTGGCCGCCGGCATGAACCCGATGGACCTCAAGCGCGGTATCGACAAGGCGGTCGCCCAGATCGTCGCCGAGCTCGAGAGCAAGACCAAGAAGATCACCACCTCGGCCGAGGTGGCGCAGGTCGGCACGCTGTCCGCCAATGGCGAGAGCGAGATCGGCGAGATGATCGCCAAGGCGATGGAAAGGGTCGGCAACGAGGGCGTGATCACGGTCGAGGAAGCCAAGAGCATCCAGACCGAACTCGACGTCGTCGAAGGCATGCAGTTCGACCGCGGCTATGTCTCCCCGTATTTCATCACGAATGCGGAGAAGATGATCGCCGAGATGGACAACCCCTACATCCTGATCTTCGAGAAGAAGCTCAGCCAGCTGCAGCCGATGCTGCCGCTGCTCGAAGCGGTGGTGCAGAGCGGTCGTCCGCTCGTCATCGTCGCCGAGGACGTGGAGGGCGAGGCCCTGGCAACCCTGGTGGTCAACAAGCTGCGTGGCGGCCTGAAGATCGCCGCCGTCAAGGCGCCGGGCTTCGGCGATCGCCGCAAGGCGATGCTTGAGGACATTGCGATCCTGACCGGTGGCCAGGTGATCAGCGAAGATCTCGGCATTAAGCTCGAGAACGTCACGCTGGCCATGCTGGGCCGCGCCAAGCTGGTGAAGATCGAGAAGGAAAACACCACCATCGTCGACGGTGCGGGCGAGAAGTCCGAGATCACCGGCCGCTGCGAGCAGATCAAGGCGCAGATCGAGGAGACCACCTCGGACTACGACCGCGAGAAGCTGCAGGAGCGTCTGGCGAAGCTGGCCGGCGGCGTCGCGGTGATCCGCGTCGGCGGTGCGCCCGAGATCGAAGTGAAGGAAAAGAAGGACCGCGTCGACGACGCGCTCAACGCCACCCGCGCGGCCGTGCAGGAAGGCGTCGTGCCGGGCGGCGGCATCGCTTTGCTGCGCGCCAAGAAGGCGGTCG
>CAITYE010000240.1 GCA_903896535.1 uncultured Paracraurococcus sp. | reverse complement strand
TCCTGCTGCCGGGAGACGCAGGGCGCGCTGGAGGCGATCGAGGCGCTGCTGCCGCTCGACCCCCTGGTGGACCCCCTGGCGATCCAGGCGATCGAGGTCGAGACCTTCGCCTCCGCCGTGCTGCTGGCGCAACGCGCGCCCGTCGCGCCCATCGCCGGGCGGTTTTCGATCCCCTTCACCATCGCCACGCGGGTCGTGCAGGGGCATGCCTGGATCGAGGCGTTTTCCCCCGCCGCCATCGCCGACCCGCGGGCGCGGGCGCTGGCGGCGCGGGTGACGGTGCGGGAGGACGCGGCGCTGACCGCGCGGCTGCCGGCGGAGCGGGTCTGCCGGCTGCGCCTGACCCTGGCCGATGGCACGGTGCGGCAGGCGGAGGCGATCAATACCCCCGGCGATCCCGGCCGCCCCCACCCGGACGGGGCGATGCGGGAGAAGTTCCGCCGCTGCGTGGAGCCCAGCCATGGCGCGGGCTGGGCGCGGCTCTGGGACCTCTGCCTCGGCATCGATGGCCTGGCCGATACCGGCGCCCTGTTCGCGGCCTTTCGGCCCTGAAAACCCAGGACCAACCGGGCTTCTCCGGGTTTCGGACAAATGCCCCATCCCGGGCCGGGGCGCGGGAGCAGCCGGGGGGCGGGGCCGGCGGTGAGGCCGGAAAACCCAGGACCAACGTGGCTTTTCCGGGTTTCGGACAAAACCCCCATCCCGGCCCGGGGGCGCGGGAAGGGGGGGCGGTGCGGCGCTGGCGGCCAGGACCGACATCGCCGTCGGCATGTGCGGACAGATCCCCGGCCCCCGGGAAACAATCGTTTGAAACGCGCGATTGCATCTCCACACCGCGCCGTGGCGCGGGCGGCATGGCCGGAGCCCCGGGGCGGCGCGGCACCGGGGGGCGGAAGGGACGGATGCACGGCTTCAAGGAGCGCGAGCGCCCGATGGGCGCCCTGAGAGAACAGAGTACGAAAATACGATTGCCGATTCGTTAACGCCACGGGATCACGGGGACGCTTGCCGGGCCGCGATGCTCTTCCGGCGCCCCTGTGGTCCCGGGGATACAGGTGAAGGGATTGCTCAAAATGCGACGCGAAAACTCATTTTAGGCACTCCCCCCCCTGTGAATAACCTGACATGCTGGTAATCCCAGACATCACAAAAGGTGATTTGCCCATGCGTTCCTTGACCATCGCCGCCCTCGCCAGCTTGGCGGTCGGCGTCGTGCCCTCCCTCGCCCAGGCGGGTTTCGTCCCCGGCACCAGCGTCACCGCGACAATCGCCCCCGGCGCCTTTTCCAACTTCGACGCGACCGGGCTGACGGACCCCAATGGCGGCAGCCTGACCTCGGCGCAGATGACCATCATCGTCCCCGACCTCTCCAGCCCGCCGGTCTCCGCCCCGCTCACCGATGCCTCGGCGGTCACCACCGCCGGCTATGGCTTCACGCAATGGCGGGACGGCTATTCCTATTCGGTCGGCGAATTCCTGTTCGGCTACGTCTCGGCCGGTACGGGCTTCGAGTGGGCCGGCTTCGTCATGGCCAGCAACCAGGCGGTGCTGGACAGCTTCGCGGATTACGGGGCGCCCTTCGGCTACGGCTTCACCCTCGGCGCCGGGCAGTCGCTGATCTACGCGGCGCTTCTCAGCGCACCCAGCGAAACCACCCCTGTCCTGGTCTCTGAGACCTTCTGTCCGGCCAGCCAGACCGAAGGCTGCGTCGTCTTCTCCACCCAAAGCGTGGTCGGCAGCGCCGCGGGCTTCGACTATAGCCGGGCCATGTTGACCACCGGTTCTGTGGTCAATACGCCGGTGCCGGAGCCGGCCTCCCTGGCGCTGCTCGCCGCCGGGCTGCTCGGCCTCGGCGCCATCCGCCGCCGGGGCTGACGCCCGCGCGGCTCCGCGCCCGGCCAGAGCAGATCCGCTGCTCTGGAACCACCATGTTCCAGAGCAGGACATCCGTTCAGACGCTTCCGTCTGAACGGAACTTGCTCTAGAAAAAATAATGACTAGAGCAGCTTGGTCCACTCCGGCGGACCGCGAAGCGGTTCCGCCGGAGTGGACGCTGCTCTAGGACCCCCCGCATGCTGCTCGACCCGCCCGTCCTCCTCTCCAAAGCCCGGCTGGATGCCCTGGCGGCGGAATTCCACCCGCTGTTCAATGAGGGCGGCATCCTCGCCCCTTTCGATCCCGTCACCCAGGGCGCCCGCTACGATGTCGCCCTGCGGCGGATCGAAACGGTCACCCGCATCCCCGAAACCGGGGAGATCGCTGGGGTCACCGGGCTGCTCGCCCTGCCCGTCGGCGCCGGCCCGGCGCTGCCCGTGGTCTCCTGGCAGCACGGCACGATCTTCTCCTTCGACCTCGTCCCCTCCAACCTGCTCAAGCTCGGCGATCCCGCCTATGCGCCGACCGATGCCCGGGATTCGCTGGAGACGCTGTTCAACCTCCACCGCCTTGCCGGCCAGGGCTTTGCCGTCATCGCCGCGGATTACCTGGGCAAGGGGCCGCGGCGCGACGGCCGGGCCGAAGCCTATGCGGTGAAGGGCGCGACCGTGCAGACCTGCCTCGATATCCTCACCGCCGGGCACGACGCGATGGAACGGCTCGGCCATCGGCCATCGGCGCTGTTCCTGAACGGCTGGTCGCAGGGCGGGCTCAACACGCAATGGCTGGCGCAGGCGCTGCAGGCGCGCTGCGTGCCCGTCCGCGCCGTCGCCGCGCAAAGCCCCTTCAACGATCTGGCGTCGTCGCTGCGCTTTTGGGGCAGCGCGCTGCGCTTCGCCGACCCGCCGGGCGCGCCCTACCCGCCGCTGCCGGGCTGGATCGGCGTTTGCCTGCTGATCGTGCTGGGCAGCTACCGCGCCTATTACGGGCTGGATGACCTGTTCCGCGCCGCCATCCGGCCGGAGCATCGCGCGATCGCCGAGACCTTCTGGCGCGACTACCCGCAGGACCCGGGCTTCCTGGCGCAGATTCCGCCGCCGCCGGAGCTGCTGGTCCCCGGCTTTTTCGACCGCTTCACCGATGACCTCACCAGCCGCTTCCTGCGGCAGATGGCCGCGAACAGCGCGACCGGCTGGGCCTATGCCGCGCCGGTCCGGCTGTATTACGGGCTGGCCGACCAGGCGCTGCATCCCGGCCTCGTCACCCCCGCGCTGGCCGCCGGCGGGGCGGCGATGACGGGCGTGCCGGTGGCCGGGGGCAGCCATCGCGCCACCTTCCTCGCCAGCCTCTATGGCGCGGGCCCGGTCATCGCGGGCTGCAGCACCGTGCCCGACTGGTTCCGCGCCGCGCTTTGAGCGCCGGGCGCGGTTGCGGCCAGGGGCGCCGGCGCGGCATCCTCCCCGCGCGGCGAGAGGCCGCCACAGGGGAGGAATGACATGTCCGAGGCGCCGCTGCGCGCCCGCGTTCTCGCCGGCGAGGCGGTGCGCGGCTGCATGGTCTTCGAACTGCTCGCCCCCGCCATTCCGCAGGTGATGGCGGAGGCCGGCTGCGACTTCGTGCTGTACGACATGGAGCACACCGGCGTCGGCCTGGAATCGGTGAAGGCCCAGGTCGCGGCATGCCGCGGCCTGCTGCCGCCGCTGGTGCGGGTGCCGCGCGGCGAATACCACTTCCTGGCCCGCGCCCTCGATATCGGCTGCCACGGCGTCATGGTGCCGATGGTGGAAAGCGCCGAGGACGCGCGCGCCATCGTCGCCGCCACCCATTACCCGCCTGAGGGCCGGCGCGGCGCCGGCTTCGGCTTTGCCCATGACGGCTACGCGCCGGGCGCCCCGGCCGATAAGATCGCCGCCGCCCACGCCCGCACCCTCGTCATCGCGCAGATCGAGACCGAGCGCGGGCTGGAGCAGGTGGAGGCGATCGCCGCCACGCCGGGGATCGACGTGCTCTGGCTGGGCCATTTCGACCTGACCAACTTCCTGGGCATTCCCGGCGATTTCGCGCATCCCCGCTATCGCGCCGCGGTGGCGCGGATCGTCGCCGCCGGCCGGGCGCACGGCAAGGCGCTGGGCTTCATGGCCGGCAGCCGGGAGGCGGTGTTGGAATACGCCGGGCTGGGCTTCACCATGATCGCCGCCGGCACCGACCAGGCGATCCTGATGGCCGGGGTGCGGGCGATGATCGGCGATACAGGGGGGCAGGGATGAGCTTCAAGGTTGGCGTCACCCGCGACCTCATGACCGAGGGCGGCGGCCCCTGCTTCGCCCCGGCGGCCTTCGACGAGCTGGCCAAGGCCGGAATCCCCATCACCTGGGAATGGCTGCCGGAGACACTGGCCGCGATCACGCCGGAGATCGTCGCCCGCTATGACGGGCTGCATGTGAACCTGCCGCGGGTGACGCAAGCCAGCGTCGCGCGGGCGGATTGCCGGGTGCGGATCATCGCCCGCAACGGCGTCGGCTATGACAGCGTCGATGTCCCCGCCATGACCGTGCGCGGCATCCTGGTGACCAATACGCCCGTCGCGGTGCGCCGGCCGGTGGCGGTGGCGACGCTGACGCTGCTGTTTGCCCTGGCCGGGCGGCTATTCGCCAAGGACCGGCTGGTGCGGACCGGGCGCTGGGACGACCGTGTCGAGCTTATGGGCCTTGGCCTGACCGGGCGGACGCTCGGCCTGCTCGGCGCCGGCAGCATCGGGCAGGAGGTGGCGCGCCTCGCCAGCCCCTTCTTCGGTCGCGTCATCGCCGCCGACCCTTACGTGAGCGACGCGACGGTCGCCGCCACCGGCGCCACCCGCGTGCCCTTCGACACGCTGCTGGCCGAGAGCGATTTCCTCGTCGCCTGCTGCCTGCTGACGCCGGAGACCCGCCACCTGATGAACGCGGCCGCCTTCGCGCGCATGCGCCGCAGCGCCTTCTTCGTGAATGTCGGACGCGGCCCGATCCATGACGAGGCGGCGCTGGCCGCGGCCTTGCGGGCGGGCCAGATCGCCGGCGCCGGGCTGGATGTGACGGAGGTGGAGCCGATCCCCGCCGACAGCCCGCTGATCGGCATGGACCAAGTGATTCTGACCCCGCACGCGCTGTGCTGGACCGATGAGTGCTTCGAGGATATCGCGCGCACCGCGCTGCGTTCCATCGCCGATGTTGCGGCCGGGCGGCGGCCGGCGCATCTGGTGGACCCGGCAGCCTGGGGCCGGGCACGCCCGGCCTGACTTGGCCGCCGCGTCATGGCATGAAGCGCGCCTTGGGCGGGAGGCGTGAGCGAATGCGAACGCAGCACGCTCCAACTCTTTTTGGCCGCGGGATTCAGCGTTTTCGGCGATTCCGCCTCAACGCATCCCGCTCTCGCGCCGGAGGAACCCCATGCTCGCTCGTCGTTCGCTGCTTGCCCTGCCTGGTCTGCTCGCCGCCCCCGCGCTGCGGGCACAGGGCAGTTGGCCGGAGCGCCAGATCAC
>CAITYE010000239.1 GCA_903896535.1 uncultured Paracraurococcus sp. | reverse complement strand
CACGCCATGGGTCGGCTTCATGCCGAAGACGCCGCAGAAGGAGGCGGGGCGGATCAGGCTGCCGCCGGTCTGGGTGCCGAAGGCGAGCGGGATCATCCCGGCCGCCACCGCCGCCGCCGAGCCGGAGGAGGAGCCGCCCGGCGTGCGCGTCAGATCGTGCGGGTTGCGGGTCAGCGCCCGGCGGCCGCCGGCAGCGAATTCCACGGTATCGGTCTTGCCGAAGATCACCGCCCCCTCGCCGCGCGCCACGGCAACGCAGGCGGCATCGCGGCCCTGCCGCAGTCCCTCGTAGATCGGGCTGTTATGGCTGGTCGGCATGTCGCAGGCGTCGATCATGTCCTTCACGCCAAGCGGCAGGCCGTGCAGCACGCCCTTGTCGTAGCGCTTGTCGACGCGACGGGCATTGGCGATCGCCAGATCCGGGTCGAGGAAGCTGAAGGCCTTCACCTCGGGCTCGCGCGCCGCGCAGCGGGCGAGGCAGGCGCGGGTCAGCGCCTCCGCCGTCAGGCTGCCATCGTGCAGCTTGGCCGCCGCCTCGGCGGCGGTGAGATCGCAGGGGTCCATGGGTGCTCTCCTATTCACCGGGAACGGGCTCGGCATGTTTTGGCGAAGCGAGGTGCCGCTTATGCAGCAGCCGGAACATCGGCGGCGTCAGCAGCGCGATCAGGAAGATCCGGGTGACATGCATCGTGGCCACCAGCGCGACATCAAGGCCCATGAGCTTGGCGGTCAGGCTCATCTCCGGCACGCCGCCCGGCGCGGTCCCCAGCAGCAGCGCCCCCACTTGCTCACCGCTAAGCCGCGCCAGCAGCAGGCCGATCATCGCGCAGCCGCTGAGCAGCAGCGCGATATGGCCCAGCGCGGCGGGAACGAAGGCCCGCGTACGGCGCAGCATGTCGCGGCTGAAGCCAGCGCCCAGCATGGCCCCCATCAGCACCTGCGCGGCGCTGGTCAGCCATATCGGCACCCCGGAGAGGACAACGCCGCAGGCGGTGAGGATCGCCGTCGTCGCCAGGGGCCCGAGCATCCAACCCGCCTTCAGCCCGGCCCGGGTCAGCAGCAAGGCGGCACCGAGGCCGAGCGCGAACAGCAGCGCGAAGCCCGGCAGCCAGAAGGGCGTCGCCGTCGCCAGCCGCGGCAGGTCGCCCCGCAGGCCGGCCATCGCCATCAGATTAGGGACCGCGACGACGATACAAACCACCCGCAGCAATTGCGCGACCGCAACCGGCGCCGCCCGGCCGCCGTAATGCTCGGAAAGCATCGCCATATCGGCAGCCCCGCCGGGGATGGAGGCAAACCAGGCAGTCGCCGGGTCCACCTTGCCGGTGCGCGCCAATAGCAACGCCAGGATCCCCCCAAGGGCCAGCGTGGACAAGGCCGCGCCGACCAGCAGCGGCAGATTGGCCAGCAGCACCCCCGATGCCGCCGGGGTGAAATAGAGACCGAGTGCCATCGCCACGACAACGAACCCGGCATTGTGGGCGGAGCGGGAGGCTTCCGCCGGCAAACCCAGCAGCCGCGCCCCGGCGACCGCCACCATGGAGCCGATCATCCAGGGCAGCGGCAGATGCAGGAAGGCGAATAACGCCCCTCCCAAAGCACCAAGGCCGAGCCCGAGCAGCAAACGCGGTAACAGGGAAACACCCGCCATGGCGCATAGTTTGCGCCTGGCGGGTGCCCCATGAAACCCGTCTTCTGTTTGGGTGGTGCACCCCCTGCCCAGTGGGTGGGCAGGGGGTGCACCGGCCGGGGCGAATCGCCTGTTCGTTCGCCCCGGCAGTCCTGGCGGCTTAGCCCGCTCCTCCCGGCTGGCAGGCCAGCGCCACCAGGGTCCGGTTCAGGCGAGCGGCAGGGCGATGAAGACCCGGCTGCCGTCGCGTTCGACCTGCAGGGCGATCGCCGGGCGCTTGGCCTCGCGCGCCTTGCCGACCGCCTCGATCACGTCCTTCGGCGAGGTCACGGCACGGTCGCCGGCCCGCAGGATGACGTCACCCGGTTGCATGCCGTGCTCGGCGGCCGGGCTATCGGGCCGCACCTCTGCCACGACCGCGCCCTTGCCGCCTTCATGCGGCGCCAGCGCAAGGCCGAGCTTGCCCTGCTGCGGCGCCTCGGCAGCGGCCTGCTGCTCCCGTGGGGCACCTAGCGTGACCTTGGCATCCACGGCCTTGCCGTCCCGCAGCAGCGACAGGGTCAAGGTTGCACCCGGCTTCTGCGCGCCCACCGCTTCGGCGAGATCGCGCGGCTGGCGGACTGCCTTGCCGTTCGCGGCGGTGACGATGTCGCCCGCCTTCAGCTCCGCCTTGGCCGCGGGGCTCTCCGGCTCTACGCCATTGACCAGCACGCCCTTCACGTCGCCGGGCACGGCCATCGCCTGGGCCATGGTGGCATCCATGCGCTGCATGGACACACCGAGCCAGCCGCGCTCGACCTTGCCATGCGCCTGCAACTCCGCGACCACATCCTTGACCAGGCGCGAGGGCACCGCGAAGCCGATGCCGACATTGCCGCCCGAGGGCGAATAGATGGCGGTGTTCACGCCGACCACTTCGCCCGCCGCGTTGAACAGCGGCCCGCCGCTATTGCCCGGATTGATCGAGGCATCGGTCTGGATGAAGTCGTCATAGGGCCCCGCACCGATCTGCCGGCCGCGCGCCGAGACGATGCCCGCCGTCACGGTGCCGCCCAGGCCGAAGGGATTGCCCATTGCCATCACCCATTCGCCGACCCGAACCGCATCGCTGTCGCCGAAGCCGAGCGCCGGCAGCTTGCCGCCCGCCTCCACCTTCAGCAGGGCGAGATCGGTCTTCGGATCGGTGCCGACAACCTTGGCCGCCAGCTCGCGGCCATCGGCCAGTTCCACCTTTACGCTCTCGGCTTCGCCGACCACATGATTGTTGGTGACGATGAAGCCGCGCTCATCGATCACGAAGCCGCTGCCCAGGCCCTGCGGCTTGGCCTGCTTCTGGCCGGCCTGCGGGCGGAAGAAACGCTCGAAGGGGGTGCCACGCAGCTCAGGCGGCAGTTCAGCGGCGGCTTTCGCCTTGCCGGTGACGGAGACGCGGACCACGGAGGGACCGACCTTGGCCGCGAGATCGGCGAAGTCGGGGCCGGCCGGGCGGGCCAGCGCCACCGCCGCGCCACCGGCCGGGACGTTGTTCTGGGCATGCAGCACGAAGGGCGTGAGCGCGGTGGTGCCAAGGGCCAGCGCCAGCGCGGCATTGCGGAGGGTCTTGGAGCAGGACATCGGAAGTCTCCTGGATCGCCGCCGGGATGGCGGGTTGAGAGCATCAAGCCTCATCGCCGCTCGCCGCAGCCTGCCCCGAACCATACGGATCGGTATGGTTGAGCCTGGGCCGCCACGTTGTAGAACGCTCGACATGAAGATCCTGCTGGTCGAGGACGATCCGGAGACCGCCGCCTTCGTCAAGCGCGGGCTGACGGAGGCCGGGCACATCGTCGATCATGCCGCCGATGGGCGCGACGGCCTGTTCCTGGCGAGCGATGCCACCTACGACGTGCTGGTGGTGGACCGCATGCTGCCGCAGCTCGATGGGCTGGGCATGCTGCGGGCGCTGCGCGCCGCCGGCATTCGCACGCCGGCGCTGTTCCTGACCGCGCGCGCCGGGGTCGGCGATCGGGTGGAAGGGCTGGAGGCCGGTGCCGACGATTATCTCGGCAAGCCCTTCGCCTTCGCCGAGCTGCTGGCGCGGGTGAACGCGCTGGCCCGCCGCCCACCGCTGGCCGCCGCGCCGACCCTCCTCAAAGTGGCTGATCTGGAGATGGACCTGCTGAAGCGCAGCGTCAGCCGCGGCGGCCAGCGGATCGACCTGCAACCGCGCGAGTTCCGGCTGCTGGAATTCCTGCTGCGCCGGGCCGGCGAGGTGGTGACGCGCACCATGCTGCTGGAAGGGGTCTGGGATTTCCACTTCGACCCCAAGACCAGCGTGGTTGAGACCCATATCAGCCGGCTGCGGGCCAAGCTCGAACAGCCGGGCGCGCCCGCGCTGATCCATACGTCGCGCGGCGCCGGGTATTGCCTCCGTGCACCCGACTGAGGGGCGCGGCGCCTGGTGGCGCACCACCGCCTTCCGCATCACGCTGCTGCATCTGGCGCTGACGCTGCTCGGCACGCTCGCGCTCTCGGGCCTGGCCTGGTGGGCGACCACCCGCTTCGCGCTGAACCAGATCGCCGACGAGGTGGCACGCGATACCAGCGTGCTGGCCCAGGCAGCGCAGCTCGGCGGGCCGCGCAATCTGGCGCTGGCGATCGATGCGCGCATCGCCGCCGATCGCAGCGGCACCCAGTATTTCCTGTTGGCGGCGCCCGATGGCCAACGGCTGGCCGGCAACCTCGCCGCCGCACCGCCGGCGTTCGGCTGGCAACGCCTATCGCTGACCGGCCCGGGCGTGCCGCCGGGGGAAGTGCTGGCGCTGGCGACCCCGCTGCCGGCCGGGCTGCTGGTCGTCGCCCGCGACCTGGCGCCGGTGCGCCAGCAGGAGCGTTTCCTGCTGGGGGCCGCCGGCTGGGTCGGCGGCGGCGCGCTGCTGCTGGGCCTCGGCGGCGGGCTGCTGATCGCCCGCGGCGTCACCCGCCGCGCGGCCGCGATGGATGCGGCGCTGGCCCGGGTTCAGGCGGGGGAGATGGCGCATCGCCTGCCGGCCCGCCCGGGCGGCGACGAATTCGACAGGCTGGCGCGCCGGATCAATACCGCCCTCGACCGCGTGCAGGGGCTGATGCAGACGCTGCGGCAGGTGACGGACGACATCGCGCATGACCTGCGCACCCCGCTGAACCGGCTGCGGCAGCGGCTTGACCTCGCGCTGCGGACCGGCTCCGGCGACGAGGCCTGGCGGGCCGAGGCGGAGGGCGCCATCGCCGAATGCGACCAGCTGCTGGAAATCTTCGCCGCGCTGCTGCGGATCGCCCAGGTGGAGGCAGGGGCGCGCCGCGCCGGATTCACCCTGTTCGACATCTCCGCCGTGGCAGCGACCGTGGCCGAGGTCTACGCCCCGGCCGCCGAGGAACGCGGCCAGCGGCTGCGGACTGCCATCGCGCCCGGCATCGCGCTGCTGGGCGATCGTGACCTGATCACGCAGATGCTCGCCAATCTGCTGGACAATGCGGTGAAGCATGGGCGCGAGGAAGGCGAGGTGACGCTCAGGCTGGCGCCCGGCATGCTCACCATCGCCGATGACGGGCCGGGCATTCCAGCGGCGCAGCGCGACGCCGTGCTGCGGCGCTTCACCCGGCTGGATGCGGCGCGGGCGACGCCGGGGAGCGGGCTTGGCCTGGCGCTGGTGGCGGCGGTGGCGGAACTGCACGGCATGCAGCTGAGCCTGGGCGACGCGGCGCCGGGCCTCGTGGTCGCATTGACCTGGGGGGACGGCCAGAGCGGCAGTCTTTGACCCCCGACCGTCAGGCCTTGGGGAAGGAGGCGCCTTCCGGCTGATCGCCGGCCGGGAAGGAGAAGTGACCCTGGACGATCATCCAGCGTCCCACTCGCTGTTCCAGCACCACGGAAAACCGCGCCGGCAGGGTGAGGGTCTGGCCGGGGGCTGCGATTGAGACGGTCAACTCCGTCGCCACCCAGGCGACGTTGCCGGCGGAGGAGACCGAACTCCAGTCGATCGCGAAGGACATCGCCTCGGACTGGGACCAGTCGCGCCGGGTCTGCAACAGAAGTTCGGTCTTGCCGACACGGCGTTCATCGGCACCGCTGCCGAACAGCACGAGGTCCGCGTCATCGGCAAAGAGCGCCAGCACAGCGGGCTCATCACGCGCGGTGATCGCGGCGAAATAGGCCCGCAACACGGCCAGAACGTCGCGCTCAGTTGCGATATCCGCTTTCACGTCCCTCTCCTGAGCGAACCCCAGCGGGACTGAGGCATTGCCGGGGCGATTTCCTGCGGAGCGAACGCAGATCGCCATGTTCGAGCAATATGCCCAGGATACTATGCCCCCGGGATAGCCTAGTTCGGGGCAAATGGTCGGAGTGGCGGGATTTGAACCCACGACCCCTTGTCCCCCAGACAAGTGCGCTACCAGGCTGCGCTACACTCCGAACGCGCTCGCATTAGCACCCTCGCCGCCGCCTCGCTACCCCTCCGGCCGCACCCCGGCGGCGGCGGCCAGGGCCCGGTAGCGGGCGGTCTCGGCGGCGATCCATTCGGCGAAGGCGGCGGGCGAGGAACCGATGCCCTCGGCCGAGGCGTTGCGGAGCGCCCGCTGCCCATCGGCGCTGCCCAGGGCTTCGACGCAGGCCACCTGCAGGACGGCGATCTGCGCCGCAGGCAGACCCGCCGGCGCGACCAGCCCGAACCAGGAACCGATCGCGAAGCCCGTCAGGCCTTGTTCGATCAGCGTCGGCACTTCGGGGAAACGCGCCACGCGCCGAGTGTGGCTGGCGCCAATGGCCTTGAGCTGACCGGCCTCGATCATCGGCGCGGCGACGCCAACGCCGTCGATCGCGAAGCCGAGCTGGCCGCCGGCGATATCGACCATGGTCGGCGCCGAGCCGCGATAGGGCACATGAGTGAAGCGCGCCCTGCCCGCCGCGCCCAGCGCCTCCCCAGCCACATGCTGCACGGAAGCGACGCCGGAGGAGCCGTAGCTGATCTCCCCCGGCCGGGCCCGGCCATCGGCCAGCAGCGTCGGCGCGTCGGACCAGGGCGCATTGCCCTTGACGATCAGCAGATGCGGCTGAATGGCCAGCAGGGAGACCGGCGCGAAGGCGCGCGTCGCATCGAAGGGCAAGGTCTGGCCCAGCGCCGGGGCGATGGCCAGGGCCGTGGGGTGGCCCATCAGCAGCAACTGGCCATCCGGCGGCGCCTTCGCCACCGCTTCGGCGGCGATGATGCCAGCCGCACCGGGACGGTTTTCGACCACCACCGTCTGGCCCAGCCGGGCGCCGATCACCGGCGCCAGGACGCGGGCGAGAATATCCGTCAAACCCCCGGGGGCGAAGCCGACCAGGATGCGCGCCGGCCGCCCCTCAGCATGCGCCAGCCCGGGCAGAGCGAACGCCCCGAGCAGCCCGCGCCGCTTCATTGGCCGCGGATCAGCGCCAGGACCTCTCGCCGGGTATCGGCATTGTCGCGGAAGGCGCCCAGCATGCGGCTGGTCACCATATCCACATTGGTCTGATGGACCCCGCGGGTGGTCATGCACTGATGCTGGCTTTCGATCACCACCGCGACGCCGCGGGGCTGCAGCACAGTGTCCAGCGTATTGGCGATCTGCGCCGTCAGCTTCTCCTGGATCTGCAGCCGTTTGGCATAGGCCTCCACCACACGGGCGAGCTTGCTGATGCCGACCACACGATGATTCGGCAGATAGGCCACATGGGCGACGCCGAGGATCGGCACCATGTGGTGCTCGCAGTAGCTCTCCAGCCGGATGTTGCGCAGCAGGACGATCTCATCGTAGCCCTCGACTTCCTCGAAGCTGCGTTCGAGCAGGGTCGACGGGTCGAGCTCGTAGCCGGCGAAGAACTCCTCATAGGATCGCACAACCCGCGAGGGCGTATCGATCAGCCCCTCGCGCTCGGGATTATCGCCCGCCCAGCGCAACAGGGTGCGCACCGCCGACTCGGCTTCCGCTCGGCTCGGCCGGCTCCTTGCATCGCGCATCGCATCCTCCCTGGGGGGCATCCTCGTGACGGCCCCATTCCCGTGATAATTCTAGCGACAAGTGCCGAGGAATTGGAACCGGTACCGGAGGCGCGCCTGCGCAAGCTGTTCCGGGTGCCATACCAGCGGTCAAATCCTTTGACCGCTAGCAATGTTTTTTCCCGCCCCCAATCGCTGGGCGGAAACCTCCGGTTTCCTGAGGCGCGCGGCATTGGCCGCAGCGCCCGTTCGGGCGCTCGGCACGAGTCAAAGCCGCGCACCGCTGGTATCAGATGCCATCCAACCCTTACCGGGAGCTAGAGCAGGACACCCGTTCAGGTGAGTCCACCTGAACGGTTATTGCTCCTAGTGGTCCGATCCCGACGCTTGGTACCCAAGCGTCGGGTGAATCGGCCCACCAAATCAATGGCGAGTTGTGCTTGCCAGACGGTACCATCCGTCTGGCACGCACCACTAGCGCAGGCCTCAGGATTTCGGCCAGAAGGCGGTGGCGGTGGCGATCGCCGGCGGGTCCACCGGATGCGGCACGCCGTCCTTCCACTGCACGGTGATCAGCGTTGCATCGCGCAGCCGCCCGCGATCGTCGAACGACAGGCGCTTGCTCGGGAAGTATTGCGCGGGGCCGGTATCCTTCAGATCGAACCCGCGGATCGCCTCAGCCACCTTGCGGCGGTCTGCGGCGCCAGCCCGCTCCAGGCCCTCACGCAGGATCATCATATCGGCGTAGGGCATGATCGAATCCTGGCCCATCCAGGGCTCCTTGGTCCGCTCCGCGAAGCGCCGTACCAGGGTTTCCTGACCCTTGCCGGCCCAGTTCGCCATGGTGACCATCAGACCTTCCAGGATCTTCGGGCTGGTGACGTGCACCAGTTCCGGGGTCGCCATGTGCCCGCCATTGCCGATGGTCACCAGCCGTCCTGGGCCGAGCCCGTATTCGTTCAGCTTCTCCATGAAAAGCTTGTCGTCCGGGATATTGGTGGCGATGAACAGCAGGAAATCCGGCCGCGATCCGCGCACCCGCTGGACCAGCGGCGTCGCATCCGACATCGGCGGGGTATAGGTCTCATCGACCACGATCGAGAGGCCGTGCCTGGCGGCCTCGGTCGCCCGGATCGGCTTGACGAAACTCTGCGGCGCCGCCGTGTTGTCGGCGATCAGGCCGAGCTTCAAGGGCTTCTTGCCCGTCGCCCGCTGCGCGAGGTCGAGGATGATCGGCAGGGTCTTGGTCGCCTGATCATCGGCGGTCGGCGAACATTGGAAAATGTATTTGAAACCGCGGCTGGTCAGGCTGTCCGCGTAAGACAGCGTCAGCCAGGGGATCTCGGCCCGTTCGGTCACCTCGGTCACCGCCAGCGTGAAGCTGCTGAGCCAGGCGCCGGTGCCGCCGATGATGTCGGGCTCCTGCGCCACCATGCGCTGGGCGGCGTTCTTCGCCTTCTCCGTACTATCGCCAGCGTCATAGATCACCAGCTTCATCTTGGCGCCGCCCAGCGCCTTGATGCCGCCCCCGGCGTTGATATCGTCGATCGCCATCTCGGCGCCCAGCTTCATGAGCTGGCCTTGCCGCGCCCAGGGGCCGGACATCGGTGCCAGTAACGCCACCTTCACCTCAGCCGGCGCCTGGGCGCCGGCGCGGCCGGCGAGCGTCGCCGCGCCGGCGCCAAGCGCCAGACCACGGCGGGTCATCGCAAGACGTGTCATTGCTGCATCCTCCCTTGGTTCATTCGTCGCCAATCCCGAGATAGGACCGACGAACCCGGTCGTCGCTGAGCAGGGTCTGGTAGGGGCCTTCAAGGACCATCCGCCCCGTCTCCAGCACATAGCCGCGGTCGCTCAGTTCCAGCGCCTCGGCCACCCGTTGCTCCACCAGCAGGATCGTCAGACCGTCCTCGCGGTGGATCTGGGCGATGCGCTCGAAGATCATATCGGCGATCGCGGGTGCGAGGCCCATCGAGGGCTCGTCCAGCATCAGCAGGCGGGGGGCGCAGGCCAGGCCGCGGCCGATGGCCAGCATCTGCTGTTCGCCGCCCGAGAGCGTGCCGGCAAGCTGTTCGTGCCGTTCGGCCAGGATCGGGAAAAGCGCGTGAATCCGTTCCAGCGTCCGCACCCATTGCCGCCGACCGGTCTCGGGATAGGCGCCCATCTCCAGGTTCTCCCGCACCGTCAGGGTCTTGAAGACCTGCCGGCCTTCCGGGACATGGGCGATGCCAAGATGCGCCCGGCGATCGGCGGCGCGGGCGAGCAGGTCCTCGCCATCGAAGCGGATGCTCCCCGCGGCGGCCGGTACGATGCCGGAGATCGCCTTGAAGAGGGTCGATTTGCCAGCGCCGTTCGGGCCGACCACCGTGACGAACTGCCCGGCCTCGACCTTCAGCGAAACCTCGGAAAGCGCACGCAGACCGCCATAGGCGACCGAGAGCCCGGCTATGTCGAGCATGTCTTGGCCATCCATTTCCGGCCCAGATAGGCCTCGATCACCGCCCGATTTTCGACCACGTCGCGCGGCGCGCCTTCGGCCAGCAGCCGGCCACGGTCAATCACCACCAGCCGGTCTGCCAGCTTCAGCATCGCGTGCATGGTGTGTTCGATGATGACGATGGTCATCCCCGCCGCGCGGAGCTCGCGCAGCACCGACAGCACCGCCTCGCACTCCTCGCGCCCCAGGCCGGCCAGGGTCTCATCCAGCAGCAACAGGTGCGGTTGGCCCGCCACGGCGCGAGCCAGCTCCATCAGCCGCAGCTCCTTGTTGGTCAGCGCCCCGGCCTCACGCTGCGCCTGGGCGGCAAGGCCCGTCCGCGCGAGCGCAACCTCGGCCGCCCTGGTTGCCGCGGCACCGGTCAGCCCCGCGCCATAGGCGCCGATCAGCACGTTATCGAGCAGCGAGAGGCGCGGAAAGCTTCGCACCACCTGGAAGGTTCGGCCGACGCCCGCGCGGCAGATCGCATGCAGGGGCCGGCCAGTAATGACCTCGCCATCCAGCCAGGCGGTCCCGGTATCGCTCGGCAGGACCCCGTTCAGCAGGTTGAACAGCGTTGTCTTGCCGGCACCGTTCGGCCCGATGATGCCCAGGATCTCCCCGCGCGCCACGGCGAAAGAGACGCCATCGACCGCACGCAGGCCGCCGAAGCTCTTGCCGATATTCTCGACCCGCAGCACGGGGCCCGCTGCAGCCGGAGCGCGTAGCGTGAGCGTTGGCAGCACCGGCGCAGGGCCAGGCTCCGGCGGGACCGCGCCCCTGGCGAAGCGGTCGCGCAAGGTCCAGAACAAGCCCTCGGGCGCCAGCAGCATGACCAGGATAATGGCCAGGCCGTAGACGACGCCCTGGATGCCCGGGATGATGTTGCCAAGTTCGGCATGCAGCGTTTCGGCTAACGGGATCAGCACCGCGGCGCCGATGAGCGGCCCCCAGACCGTACCGACCCCGCCGAACATGGCAACCGTCAACGCCTGGGCCGAAGTGAGCATGCCGAAGACGGCATCCGGCGTGACCACGAGAAGAATACAGGCGTAAAGGCCACCGGCCGCAGCCGCGATCGCGCCTGACAGCACGAGCGCGGCCATCTTCGCCCGCCTTGCATCGATCCCGGCCGCCGCCGCCGCCAATTCGTTCTGGCGAATCGCCATAAGAGTCAGCCCGAAGCGGGAATTCTCGACCGCCAGCGAAATGCCAAAAGCCATGGCCAGCAGGCCAAGCGCCACCAAGGTGAAGCCGCGCGGATCGGTGAATTGCAGCCAGGCCCAGGGCTGCTCTCGCTTCATCGGCAGCGAGACTTCCTGATAGCCGAGATATTGGAAGACGTAGAGCAGCACCAGCGGGAAGGCGAGCATCGCCAGCGCGAAGTAGTGGCCGCGAAGGCGGAAGGTGGGCAGACCGATCAACACCGCCGCTATGGCCCCAACCACGGTGCCGAGCGGGATGCCGAACCACGGCGTCAGATTCCAGGCATTCATCGTCAGTGCCACGGTATAGGCGCCGAGGCCGAAGAAGACCGCATGACCGAAGCTGGTCAGACCGACATACCCGGAGAAGAGGTTCCAGGAGAGCCCCATCACCGCCCAGATCGGCACCAGGGTCAGCATCAGCTGGTAATAGCTGTTGGTGACAACACCGGAGAGCAAGACATAACACGCCAACAGCACGGCGAAGATCAGGGCATCGCGCCGCAGTCGGAGAAATGCGCCCGGCCTCATGCGCGGTCCGCCGAACGGCCGAACAGACCCTGCGGGCGGAGCACCACGATCAGCAGGAAGACGACGAAGATCGCCGCGTTCTGCAACTGCGGCGGTAGCGCAAGAGCCGAGAATTGCTGGACAAAGCCGATGGTCAGCCCGCCCCAGAAGGCCCCCAGCAGGCTGCCCATGCCGCCCAGCACCACGCCGGCATACATGATGACGACGAAGTCGATCCCCATGAAGGGCGTGAAAGACAGATAGGTGGCGACCAGCCCGCCGGCGATCGCGGTAACCGCGCTGCCGAGGGCGAAGGCGATGCGATGCGCACGATCGACATCGATGCCCATATAGGTGGCCGCCGTGGGATTATCCGCAGCCGCCCGCAAGGCCCGGCCCAGCCGGGTCCGCTCCAGCAGCAGCCAGAGCGCAACGACGACGACAAGCGCGACCAGGCAGGCGATGAGGCGGGCCTTGTTGAGAAAGATCGTGGTATCGCCAGGCCCGGTCTCGATCAGCCAGGCGGCGGAGGAGAGCGGCGTCGAGACCGCGCGCGGCGTCGAGCCGAACAGGATCAAGCCGCCGTTCTGCAGGATCAGTGCGACGCCGAGCGTTACGATCAATTGGCCGAAATGTCCTTCGTCCAAGCTGCCAGCAGTCCGCAAGCCGGAGACCCTGGAGAGCAGAAAGCGATGCAACAGCCAGCCGAGGCAGAAGACAATTGGCCCCGCCAACAACGCCGCCACGAAGGGGCCGGCAGGTCCAAGCGCGCTCATCGTGCCCCAGACCACCACCAGGTAGAACGCGGCATAGGCGCCGAGCATGAGCAGGTCGCCCTGCGCAAAATTCACCACGCGCATGATGCCGAAGATCAGGCTCAGCCCCACGCACATCAGGCCGTAGATGCAACCGATGACCAGGCCGGACACGCAGGCGTTCAGCGCATTCTCGAAAAAAATTTGGGCGTCCATGGCGGCTGTTCAGTCTCCCGCCTCGGCGCGGGTCCGATGCTGCATCATGTGTGGTGATCTCCTCCAAGGGCCGGGCTGCGCCGCCTTGCTGGTAAGCTGACCGCAATTCGGCGGTCCGCGATAGGGGGGTTGTCTTGCCGCGCAGGACAGTGTGTTGCAGCCTGTCGCGCAATAGGGGATGAGGCGTGCCATGCAGATCGGATTCAACCTGCCGGTCAGCGGCCCGATGGCCGATCCGGCCGCCATGCACCGCATGGCCCAATTGGGCGAAGCGCTTGGCTTTTCCTATCTGACGCTGACCGATCACATCGCCCTGCCCGATACCTCCGTCCCCGGCTATCCTTATTCCGAGAGCGGTGCCTTCTATTCGCCCGACCCCGGCCATCGGCACGAACAGCTGATGGCCGCCAGCTGGATCGCCGCCAAGACCGAACGCATCCGGATTGTGCTGGCGGTCATGGTGGTGCCGCACCGCCCCGCCGTGCTGGCAGCGAAGATGCTCGCCAGCCTCGATGTCCTCTCTGGCGGTCGGCTGACCATCGGCATCGGCGCCGGCTGGTTGCAGCCGGAGTTGGAAGCGGTGGCGCTGACGCCCTTCGCCGAGCGCGGCGCAGTCACCGACGAATATATCGATGCGTTCCGCACCATATGGACCCAGGATCGGCCGGAGTTCGCCGGAAAATATGTGCGCTGCAAGGATCTGATCTTTGAGCCGAAGCCCGTGCAACGGCCGCACCCGCCGCTGTGGATCGGGGGCGAGAGTGGGCCGTCCATGCGCCGGGCCGCCCGCGTCGGCGATGCCTGGTATCCGATTGGCAGCAACAACGCCCATCTGCTGGACACGCATCCGCGCCTTGCGGCAGGCATTGCGCGCCTTCGCGCGCTGACCGAAAAAGCCGGACGCGATCCAGCGGCAGTGGGGGTGGTCTTCCGGGTCAAGCAGCACGCCCATGCGGCACCACCCGCCAGCGATGGCGAGCGTCGGCTGTTTAGCGGTACGATCGACGACGTGCTGCGGGATATCGAGGTGCTGCGGAAGCTTGGCGTGCAGGCGCTGGATTTCGACTTCGAAGGGCGCGAT
>CAITYE010000238.1 GCA_903896535.1 uncultured Paracraurococcus sp. | reverse complement strand
TTAGAGCTTGAACCATCCTACCCGCTCAGGGAATCCTCTGAATGGGGCTCTCCAGTAGGCTTAAGGGCGGCAACGGACATCCGCGTCGCCCAGCAGCCAAGCAGGACAGCCGATCAGCAAGGCGCGCCGCGAGCGCACGCTTACACCGCTGGCCGCCTGCCCACCCGAGATCCAGCCCGGCGAGAAGTCCGGGCTGGCGCAGGCAGGACTGCTGGACCATAGTTCTACCTGGACGATCATCTCTGCTAGTCGGTCCTGGAGATAAGTTCTGATGAAGAGCCTCAGCTCTGTCCTGGCTAGCCTGCTGCTCGGAATTGGAGGTCTAGGTGCTCTGCCGGCAGCCGCTGCATTCTTGACCGCGCCGGTCCATGTCTGGACCTCGGCCCTCAGTCTGCATCACGTGCAAGACCTCGGACGGGCTGGCATTGGCATGGCCCCCGGCGTCGGGATAGGCGGGCCGGGCGTGGGCGTGGCACCCCGCGCTGGGCTGGGCGCGCCTGGCGTCAGAGGCGCTCCTGGCGTTGGTGCGCCCGGGCCCGGTGTCGGGGCGGGTGCCGCGGGTCCCGGGATCCGCCCCGGGACCCCGATGAACCGCGGCGGGCCAGTGAACCGTGCCGGCCGTCGGTGAGGATCACGCGGCGGCCTGCTGCGTTGTCCCATCGGTGATGCCCCGTCGCGCAGTGGCCGCATACGTTTTTAGTGAACCAGAGCCTCGTGCTGTTCGGTGCTGAAGGCACAGGCGCTCTGGCCGCCAGTTGGATCGTCGCCAGAGGTGGTAGACGCACGCCCGCCACTGCCTGCCGCGCTATCCAATCTGCCTCTCGTCTGCCAGTGACGGTTCGAATGCGGGCGCACTCCCGCCGGCACGAAACGCTTGTTGGCATCACACCCCTGGGGCGGCGTCGTGCTACCGCTCCTCCGGCGGCTTGATGTTCCGGAACGCCCAGAGCAGCGCGAGGTCGTAGGCGATCTTGAGCACGCCGCAGAGGATGAAGGGAGCCGTCGTGTATCCGGCGGCGAGGATGGCGCCGGCGATCGCGGGCCCGGCCGCTGCCGCAAGGCTGCGCGGCACGGCGGTGAAGCTCGCCGCCGCGGTGCGCTCCGGTGGAGTCACCACCGCCATGACGTAGGAGGTCCGCGTCGGCACATCCATCTGTGACAGCGCCGCGCGGACTAGCAGAAACCCCAGCGCCCACTCCACGCCAGGCGCGAACATCGCCGCGATCAGGCAAAGGCTGGACGGGATGTGAGTGAAGACCATGGTGTTGATCAGCCCGATCCGCCCGGCGAGCCATGCGGCCACCGGGAATGAGAAGGCCGACAGCACCCCCGTCCAGAAGAAGAATAGGCCCGCCTGCGCCAGCGAGAGGTCGAAGCGCTCGAAGAGCCACAGCGCCAGCAGCGCCTGAACGGCGAGGCCGCCAGCGAAGCTGTCCACGCTGAACAGGGCCGCGAGCCGCAGCACGATACCCCGCGAGGGGCCAAGCGGTGCATGGGCCGCCTGCCGCGCCTCGGGCGTCAGGCGCGGCAGCGCGCGATAGGCCGACCAGCAGGCAAGGCCAAGCACGGCGTAGAGCAGGAAGGCGGAACGGAATGCCGCGAGCTCACCCAGGCCAAGCGCCTTGAGGCCATCCGCTCCGCCTGCGGCCAGGGCGCCGCCGGCGGCGGCAAAGGAGCCCACGAAGCTGTAGCGCGCGAAGACGGCGGTGCGCGTGCCGTCCCGTGCTGCTCGCGTCAGCATCGTCTGCTCCAGCGGCGCGAAGATGCTCACGCTGCCCGCCGAGGGGTTGATGGTGCCGACCAGGGCAATGACCATCAGCAAGCCGAGGCCAGTAGCGAAGACGAAACCCAGGCCTGTCGCGGTCATCAGCCCGGCTGCGAGCAGCAACAGCACGGGCGGATCAGCCCGCGCTCCGAGCAGACCCACCCCCAGCGTCATCAGCGCCGATCCGAGTAGCGCCACGGTCGAAACGGCGCCGATCTCCGCCGCGCCATAGCCCAGCGCCAGGAACCAGGCCGGCAGCAACACGGCGACCAGGCCGTCACCAAAATCGCGGAAGCCCCGCGCCCAAAGAATGCGGCGCATGGCGGGTCTGGCTTCGTGCTCCGGATACGGGGTCATGGCGCGGTGGGCCGCAATACGCCGAGCACCGAGGCGGCGATGCGCTTCGGACAATCGCCTAAGCCGAAGCAGAGCGCGGTATCATCCCGCGGGTCCACCTTCACGCGCTTGCCGCCAGCCCGAACGTCGTCGCGTATATCGGGTGTCCCGGCTGGTCGCTTGAGTTGGGCAACTGTGATGATGTCGGCACTCGACACAATGCGTCGTCTCCTGATGCCCGAAGCGCAGGAGCATGGACGCGACTCTCGGGCCAAAGCCTCACGGGGCGATCGCGAATGACCTCTCATGGAGACGTTGCGTAGCACAAGATTCAGGGTCAAGGCCGAGTTGAGTCACAGCAGGCGAATGTTGTAGGCCAACGAGTCGTGTCTCACGGCACCCAGAGAAGGTTGGAATCGGGTTCCCACCGCTGCTCCATTCACGTTCTTTATATTTTCTCTCTCTTGTCCTGCGGCGGCCGGGCTCGGGTGGTAGGGCGTCCCCGTAGGTGATCCCGGCCTATGCCGCTTGGGTTGTCTCTGCCCGGCGACGTCGTATTCGGGCGGGTTCCGGTCGGCAGAGCTTCTACCCCAACGAGACACTACGGCTTCCGCGGTCCCGTCATGCGCGCGAAGACCATCCGGTCCTTGTTGTCCTGCATCAGCATGCCGATGCTCGGGATCTTCTCAAGGCCAAGACCCTGCGGCAGGCCCGCGTCAGGATCGGCCTGGACCGCGCCGTACGACGCACCGGCGACTTTCTCCCACTTCCCCGCGGGCTTCTTGACTTCGACGTTGACGACGGTGGTCTTGAAGACCAGCCGGACGATCGCCTCCTTCGGCGATGTTGGCTTCGTGAGGCAGGCGTGCCCGCCCATCATCTGCCAACCGTTCGACAGCGCCCAGGCGGTCAGTGCTTCCATGTCCATGCCGAAAATCTCCACGCTTTCGGGCCTCCTATGCGCGACACCTCCTGTCGACAACAGCCTGGTGAAATTCTGGCCGGGCGAGCTAATGAATGCGCACGCGGTATTCTTACCTGCACCAATCGGTTTTCAAACCTTGCATTCACCCACCATCGATAACGCCGTTAACCACTGGCTGCTTGGGATCTCGTTGAACTCGCCTGAAGCTTGGCGGAGGCTGCGGCTGGACGGACTGGGATTCGGTCAGTGCAGGCAAACACGGACCCTCCCGCCCTACAGCCCCGAGTTCACCCCAACGAGAATGCCTTCTCCAAGCTCAAGTCAACGCTGTGAAAGGCCACAGCGCGCACCGCCGAAGCACTGTGGCCCGCCCTCGGCCGCATCGTCGACGCATTCACGCCCAACGAGTGCGCCAACTACGTCGACGCCGCAGGATACAACCCAGCGTGATCGGAAAACGCTCTAGAGCATGCTGCGTTCACATGCGTTCACGCACCGTGCTCTAACTCTTTTTGGTCGCGGGATTCAGCGCCTTCGGCGATTCCGCCTCAACGCATCCCGCTCTAGCGGTACTGCGCCGTCAGCCTGACAGACTCTAACCAACTGGACGGCGGCGCCGCCCGCCCAGACAACGCTGCTGCAACACGCAGTGGGATAAGACCGAGGACTTAACCTTCGAGGGGATACATCGAGGGGCGCCCATCACAAGTGGCTGGGTTAGGCACCAGCCAGGCCGTCCCCAACCATGGCCAGGGGATCGCACACCCTGTCAAAGGTGGCCGCGTCCACGTATCCCGACGCGAGGGCGGCCTCGCGCAGCGTAGAGCCGTCAGCATCCGCTTTCTCTGCGATGTGTGCGGCCCTCTGATAACCGATCACCGGCGATAGCGCCGTGACCAACATCAGGCTGTCACCAAGCGCGGCTGCGATGCGCTTCTCGTTCAGCTCGGTTCCCTCGACCGAGAAGGTCCGGAATTTCTCGCAGCCATCCGCGAGGATGGTGGCCGAGTGCAGGAAATTATTGATGATGATCGGCCGCATTGCATTCAGTTCGAAGTTGCCTTGGCTGCCCGCGAACGCCACCCCGCTATCGTCGCCTAGCACCTGTATGGCGATCATCACGATTGCTTCGCACTGCGTGGGGTTGACCTTGCCTGGCATGATGCTGCTGCCCGGCTCATTGGCCGGCAGTTTGAGCTCACCCAAACCGCACCGGGGACCAGAGCCAAGCCAGCGCATATCATTGGCAATCTTCATCAGCGAGACGGCAAGGCTGCGAAGCGCGGCATGGGCCCGAACCATCGCGTCAAGGGAGCCTTGCGCCATAAACTTATTGGGCGCGGTCACGAACGGCTTGCCAGTCAGCGCCGCGATCTTCTTGGCGACAGCGACACTGAAACCTTTGGGAGCGTTCAGCCCAGTGCCTACAGCGGTACC
This sequence comes from uncultured Paracraurococcus sp., assembly GCA_903896535.1. Classification (GTDB taxonomy): domain Bacteria; phylum Pseudomonadota; class Alphaproteobacteria; order Acetobacterales; family Acetobacteraceae; genus CAITYE01. Next base: position 7,298 of record CAITYE010000238.1, on the reverse strand, counting down.
ACCAACCGCTAACTCATACAGCCCCAACCGGCTGTGCTCGATTTCCGCAATACAGGCGCGCAGCTGGGCAGCATAGCCGGACCATTCCTGTCCGACGGTCAGGGGGGTCGCGTCCTCAAGATGAGTGCGGCCGGTCTTGACCACGTGCATCCAGCCGGCCGCCTTGCCTTCGATGCAGGCAGCCAGTTTATCAACCTGCGGCAGCAGTTGGGCATCGAGGATTTCAACCGCGGCAATATGCATGGCCGTTGGGAACGTGTCGTTCGAAGACTGGCCCATATTGACATCATCATTTGGGCCGACGGGCTGCTGCGACCCTAACGTGCCCCCAAGAAGCTGGATGGCGCGATTGCTCAGTACCTCGTTGACGTTCATGTTGGACTGCGTGCCGGAGCCGGTCTGCCAGACGTAGAGCGGAAAGTGCTCATCCAGCTGGCCGGCGATGGCCTCGTCGGCAGCGCGGAGAATAGCATCGGCCTTCCAACACGGCAGTCGGCCTGCTTCCTGGTTTACCAGGGCGCAAGCTTTCTTCACGACGCCATAGGCGTGATAGACAGGTTTAGGCATGCGGTCGTTACCGATCGCAAAATGCTGCAGCGACCGGGCTGTCTGAGCGCCATAATATGTGTTGGCTGGGACCTCCATCGTCCCCATGGAGTCGAACTCCTCGCGGGTGCCGGTCGCTGACAGGCCGATAGGCAGGTCCTGCATGACAGGGTGACCGTTTGTTGGCTCGCTCATGATCGTCTCCCGGAGAGGTTGCAGCACGTGGTGGCCGGGGACGGGCCAGATAAGAAATAAGATGGGACGTTACCGCCGCTGCCCCCCAAATAGGCGCTAACCTCGTTGTGCCTCGTCTGCTACCGCCGATGCGCCCGTGGACGAGTTGGCGGTTAGCTGCACATCTTCTGCGTCTTCCCCGCCATAACCATCAGCGTCGGTGACCCGGCCGCGAAAAATGAAGTAGACAGCCGCCGTGTAAAGTAGCGTCAGTGGCATGACGATGAGTCCTGCCCCCCAAAACATGAATTCCAGGCTGGACGACGGCGAAGCCGCCTGTTCGATCGTGATCGTGAACGGCACCATGTAAGGCAGGAAGGATCCTGCCAAGGTTCCAAAAGCAGCGGCGAAGATCACGGCACCGCAGGGAAACATCCAATGGTCGCGCTGCGTCTTCCAGCCCCAGGCCATTCCCACCGCAGCCAGAAGCGCAGCGACTGGGAGCAGCATCAAAGCGGGTCGCTGCGACCAGCGCTCCAAAACCTGCAACTTGTAGGACATCGAAATTGTCAGTGCCAGGATCAGGAAGATGATCAGCGCAACAGCTAATCCGGGCAGCACGCGATACCCGAACGCCCGCGCATCGCCCGTGGTTTTCCCAATGATCCAACACGCCGCGATCATCGCATTGCCGATGCACATGCCAACCCCACAGGCCAGGGCGAGCGGATGCAGCCAGAAGAATGGTCCACCTACGAAATGCACACCGTCAATCGGAAGCCCCACGACAAAGGAACCGACCAAGGTTCCCTGCACGAAGGGTGCGACGAACGACCCGCCGACGAAGCCCATATCCCAGACGCGTCGCATGAACGGTTTGGCCTTGTAGCGGAACTCGAACGCCACGCCACGCAGGATCAACGACAGCAGCATCAGGATCACCGGCAAATAGAAAGCCGAGACGGCGATGGAATAAATCAATGGGAAGGCGCCGAACAGGATGGTCGCGGCAACGACCAACCAGGTCTCATTGCCATCCCAGACCGGCGAGATCGACGCAAGAAGGTGCCGGCGGGACCGTTCGTCTGGTGCGAACGGGAACAGCATGCCGACGCCGAGGTCGAACCCATCCAGTAACACATAGAGCAACAGCGACAGCGCGAGCGCACCAACCCAGAACTCGAGCATCGTCCTAACCCCTGTCCCGCCGGTCCTGGCTACGCTGTATCGCCGCGAACGCTCATTGGCCGTTTCGGATTCGGCGAACCGATTGGGCTGAGCGCAACAGCACCGGGGCCTGCCCGCAGCAGGCGATAAATGTAGATGGTGCCGAAGACAAAGATCAGCGCGTAGACCGAACAGAACACCAGCAAGCTGATGACCACCTCAGCCGATTGCAGCGTTGGCGTGGCGGCTTCGGTCGTACGGAGATGGCCGAAAATGGTCCAGGGCTGCCGCCCAACTTCAGCGGTGATCCAACCGGTGAGCGTGGCCAGGAAGCCCAGCGGGAAAGACAGGAAGATCGGCCAGAGCATGCGCCGCCGATCCTCCAGGCCACTCGTCCAGGCAAAGAAGGCTCCGGCCCAGGCCAGTACCAGCATCAACATCCCGATGCCGACCATGATGCGGAACGCAAAAAACGTGATCGCAATGGGCGGACGATCTTCTAAAGGGATCGACTTGATACCGATTTCCTTGCTGGTCAGGCTTGAGGAGTCGATCAGGCTGCCGATGGGCGCAGGCAGTCTTATTTCGAAGCGATTGGTCTCCGTCGTTTCATCAGGCCAGGCGAACAGTACCTCTCCGGCCGGCTGTTCATCGTGCCAGCGTCCCTCGATCGCCGCGATCTTGGAAGGTTGGTGCTTGACGACGTAGTCGCCGACGAGATGCCCAAAGATCAGCTGGATCGGCACCAGCACCGCAGCGAGGCCGAGCCCCATACGCAGCATCACCCGGGCCTCTGCTTTATGCATCCCTCGCAGAAGATGCCAGGCGCCGGTCGCCGCCACGCAGAATGAGGTGGTGACATAGGCAGCCAAAATCATGTGCGAGACGCGCACGAAAACGACATTGTTCAGAATGATGCTGCGCCAGTCGGTTGGGACAAAAATACCATCGGCCGTGATGGTAAAGCCGGTCGGCACCTGCATCCAGCTGTTGTTTACCAAGATCCAGAACGAGGAGAGATTGGTTCCCAGCGCCACCATGATGGCGCTTCCCAAATACATTAATGGGGGAACACGATGGCGGCCAAACATGAGCACGCCGAAAAAGGACGCCTCCATGGCAAAGGCCGTGAAGCTCTCATAGGCCAACAGCGGCCCCTGGATCGGCCCCGAGCGGCGGGACAGCTCACTCCAGTTCGAGCCGAACTGGAAAGCCATGACGATCCCCGAGACCACACCCAGACCAAAGGCCACACCGAAGATCTTCAGCCAAAACTCGAACAACCGCCGGTAGACTGGCAGGCCGGTCTTCTGGCTGAGGCCTTCCAGCACGCACAACCACGCCGCCAGGCCGATGGTAAAGGCCGGGAAAATAATGTGGAACGAGACGGTGAAGGCGAACTGGATCCGCGATAACAGGACCGCGGTCAGATCTGGGGTCACAGCGAGGGCTTCCTCTCAGACATTCTGGATCTTCAGTGCCGTCGCGGTTTCTGCCCGCACCTTCCGGCACGCTTCGGAATCGAGCTTGAGGTCGATGCCGAAGGTTGGAATCATCGCCTTCATCCGAGGCAGCCAGGCATCTTCAGTCAGCCTATCGCCGAAGCATTTCTGTACCACGCTGAGCGCGATGAATGCGGCGGTAGAGGCGCCGGGAGAGGCGCCGAGCAAGGCGACGATGGATTTGTCAGCAGCCGAGACCAGCTCGGTGCCAAACTCCAGCTCGCCGGCCTCGTGCTTGAACCAGCCGGCGCTTTCATGTGGCTTGATCGTCTGAACCCGCTGCCCAGCGACGGCTTCGCGCCAGTCCCTCCGCACCGCGTTGGGAAAGAATTGTTTAAGCGTATCGAACTGGTGAGACGCGCTCTGCAGCACCTGCCCGACGAGGTATTCCGACAGCTTCATATTGTCCCGCGCCACATCCAGCAGGGGGATAAGGTTGTGGATGCTCAGCGAGTCGAATAAGTCGGTCAGCTCGCCGTGCTTGAGGAAGCGCGTCGAGAAGCCGGCATAGGGCCCAAACAGCAACGAGTGCTGCCCATTGACGATACGGGCATCGAGGTGCGGGACGGACATCGGCGGGGAGCCGGAGGCCGCCTTACCGTAAACCTTGACGTTGTGATGCTGCGCTACCGATAAATTATCACAGCGCAGCCAAATGCCGCTGATCGGAAAGCCGCCATAGCCCTTGCCCTCGGGGATGTTCGATTTCTGCAGCAGTGGCAGCGATCCGCCGCCCGCCCCGATGAACACGAACCGGGCCGACACGGAATGGTTTCGGCCACCCTGTTGCACGGTCACCCGCCAACGGCCATCGGCCTCTCGGTCCAGGCCAATCACCTTGCTGTCGTAGTGCACCTCAAAGCCGGATTGGGCCTGGAGGTTCTGCAGAAGCAGATGAGTCAGAGTCCCGTAGTCGACATCCGTGCCCGTTATCATCCGGGTCGCAGCAACCGGTTCGCTGTCGTCGCGCCCGTCCATGATCAGGGGAGCCCAGCCAGCGATGGTTGAGCGATCTTCCGCGTATTCCATGCCTTTGTAGCAATGATGGGCCGACATTTCCTTGAAGCGCGCATGCAGGAAGGCGACATTCGCCTTGCCCCACACAAAGCTCATATGCGGACAGGAATTGATGAAGGCGCTCGGGTCGGGGATCGCGCCTTTCCTGACCAGGAAGCTCCAGAGTTGGCGTGACAGGTCGAATTCAGTGTTGACCTCCAAGGCCTTGGAGATATCAACGCTGCCATCCTCGCGCTGCGGCGTGTAGTTCAGCTCGCAATTCGCGGCGTGCCCCGTGCCGGCGTTGTTCCAGCCATCGGAGCTTTCCTGCGCGCAGTCATGCAGCGTCTCAAACATGGTGATCGTCAGCGAGGACTCCAACTCCTGCAGCACCGTACCCAGGGTTGCACTCATGATGCCGGCCCCGATCAGGACGATGTCGGGACGGTCGGGATTGCTGGACGACATGGGAACTCCCGGGCCGAGTGCAGTTAGGGCGGTATCAAGCCTTTTGGAAGGGCACCGCGGTATCTGGGCCAATGATGACGTAGGCGCGGCGCCAGGGCTGGTCGTCGGTCAGGCGCCAGCTATGGCCGCTGCCCTGGGTGTCCTCGGCCAACAGGATATCGCCCGGACGGATGATGAAGGTGGCGCCGGTTGCCGTCTTGAACTCGAGCGTGCCGGCAAGGGTGATGACGAACTGCCGTGTCGGCGCGTCATGCGGAGCGAAGGCCCCGCCCGATCTGGTTTCCCGGAAGGAGATACGGCCGGCCGGGATATCACCGCTCAGCACATCGCCACGTTCGCCCTTCGGCAAGTCGATCGTGCCTTCTTCGAACACCGAATTGCCGTCGGCCCCAGCCCAAATCCGTACACATCGAATCATGGGGCCGTCTTCCGATCAGGATTCAACGGAAATAGCCTCTGATCGGATTGGTCTCGAGCAGTTCGATGACCTCGTCGCCACGGCCGTTGAGCACCGAACGGGCCGCCCAAAGAGCAAAGCCTTTGGCCGCGCCCAGTTCGATTTTCGGGGGCATGGCAAGCTCCTGCGGGTTGGTCAGGACATCCACCAGCGCCGGGCCCGGATGGGCGAAGGCAGCCTCAAGGGCTCCGCGCAGGTCTGCAGGATCCTCAACACGGGCACCATGGATGCCCATCGCATTGGCCATGGCCGCGAAATCCGGGTTCTGGAGATTGACCGCGAAATCGGTGAAGCCGGCCGCCTTCATCTCCAACTCGACGAAGCCGAGCAATCCATTGTTGAAGATCACCACCTTCACCGGGAGGTTGAGCTGTGCCAGCGTGATGAAATCGCCCATCATCATGGTGAACCCGCCATCGCCGGACAGCGAGATCACCTGGCGCTTCGGATGCGTCGCCTGCGCGCCGATCGCCATCGGCATGGCATTGGCCATAGAACCGTGCGCGAGCGAGCCCAGCAACCGCCGGGTCCGAGACGTCTTGATGTAGCGGGCCGTCCAGATCGTTGGCGTGCCGACATCGAAGGTGAAGACGGCGTCGTCGGTGGCGAGTTCGCTGATCGTCTTGGCCACGAACTGCGGATGGATCGGGCGATGGCCAGCCTCGCCGGTCGCAAGGTCGTCCAAACCCTCGCGCGCTTTGGCATAGTTGGCCCGCGCGTCATCGAGATGGGCGCTATCGGTCTTGGCCTGCAGCAGCGGCAGCAGAGCATCGATCGTAGCCCCGACATCACCGACCAGGCCGAGATCGAGACGGCAGCGGCGACCGAGATTCTGCGGCCGAATATCGAGCTGGGCGATGGTCGCGTGGGTCGGGAAGAACTGCCGGTAGGGGAAATCCGTCCCCAGCATCAGCAGCGTGTCGCAATCCTTCATCGCATGGAAGCCGGAGGAGAAGCCGATCAGCCCGGTCATCCCGACATCGTAGGGATTCTCCCACTCGACATGCTCCTTGCCGCCCAGGGAGTGAACGATGGGCGATTTCAACCGCTCCGCCAGCTGCATCAACTGGTCATGCGCACCGGCGCAGCCGCGGCCGCAGAACAAGGTAATGCGCTCGCCCTTGTTCAGCAGCGCCGCCAGCGCCGCCAGCTCATTGTCTCCAGGCCGCGAAACGGGGGGGGCCGGCAGCAAGCCGGCTGCGGGCGATGGCTCGGCCTTGGCTGGCAACAACGCCACGTCGCCGGGGATGACCAGCACCGCGACGCCACGCTGGCCGACCGCCGCCTTGATCGCGCTCTCCAGCATACGCGGCATCTGCTCAGCCGAGGTTACGATCTCACAGAAATGGCTGCATTCCTTGAAGAGGTGCTCAGGGTGTGTTTCCTGGAAATAGCCCGAGCCGATCTCGATCGAGGGGATCTGCGCGGCGATGGCCAAGACCGGGACCCGCGTCCGGTGGGCATCGAAAAGGCCGTTGATCAGATGCAGATTGCCCGGCCCGCAGGAGCCTGCGCAGACGGCGAGGCGCCCAGTCAATTGCGCCTCGGCGGATGCAGCGAAAGCCGCCGCCTCTTCGTGGCGCATATGCATGAAGGCAATGTGCCCATCTCGCTGCATGGAATCAGTGATGCCGTTCAGGCTATCCCCGACCACACCGTAGATGCGTTTAACCTTGGCATTGCGCAATGTAGCGACCATCAGGTCGGCGATCGTCTGGCCGCTCATGTGCGCTCTCTGTCCAATGCCGCATGTTCTTACGATGGCTTGTATCGCCCGGATACACGATCACTCAACATTAAAGTCAAGACAAAACGATTAACAAATCCGCCAGAATGTCCCGGTGCCCAGCCGACCAATCTCGCTTCTGGCGAGGGCGTCGAACCACTTGCTGCTGGCCTTGCTCGGTGCGGCGACCGGGGCAGATATCGCGGATGCCCAGTGTCATGGTTCAGATCCGGTGAATGCCGGCCTCGTCGCGGGTAGTCTG
>CAITYE010000237.1 GCA_903896535.1 uncultured Paracraurococcus sp. | reverse complement strand
CGCCAGCACGGAAAGCAAGATCACCTACATCGACGGCGATGCCGGCGTATTGCTGTATCGTGGCTATCCGATCGACCAATTGGCTGAGAAGTCTGACTTCACGGAGGTGGCCTATCTGCTGCTGGAGGGCGAGCTGCCGACTGCCGAGCAGCTGCAGACCTTCCGGGGCCATGTCACACGGCACACCATGCTGCACGAGCAGCTCCGCCGGTTCTTTGACGGCTTCCGGCGCGATGCCCACCCGATGGCGATCATGTGTGGCGTGGTCGGCGCGCTTGCCGCCTTCTATCACGACAATCTCGACATCAACGACGCCCGCCAGCGGGAAGTGGCGGCCTTCCGGCTGATCGCCAAAGTTCCGACCATCGCGGCCTGGGCGTATAAATACTCGATCGGCCAGCCCTTCATGTATCCGCGCAATGACCTGAGCTACGCGGAGAACTTCCTCTACATGCTGAACGCGGTGCCGGCTGAGCCCTATGTCAGCAACCCGATCCTGTCGCGCGCCATGGACCGTATCATGGTGCTGCACGCTGACCACGAACAGAACGCCTCGACCTCGACGGTGCGTCTGGCCGGCTCGACCGGCGCCAATCCCTTCGCTTGCATCGCGGCTGGGATCGCCGCGCTGTGGGGCCCGGCGCATGGCGGGGCGAACGAAGCGGTTCTGAAGATGCTGGGCGAGATCGGGGATGTGAAAAACATTCCGGCCTTCATCGCCGAAGTGAAGGACAAAAACAGCCACACCAAGCTGATGGGGTTCGGCCACCGGGTCTACAAAAACTTCGACCCGCGCGCGAAAATCATGAAGGAGACCTGCCACGAGGTGCTGGGCGAGCTTGGCATCAAGGATGAGCCGCTGCTGGATATGGCGATGGAGATGGAGCGGATCGCCCTTTCGGACGATTACTTCGTCAGCCGGAAGCTCTATCCGAACGTGGATTTCTATTCGGGCATCATCCTGAAGGCGATGGGCATCCCGACGCACATGTTCACGGTGCTCTTCGCGGTGTCGCGGACAGTCGGTTGGATCAGCCAGTGGAAGGAACTGATCGAGGACCCGTCGCAGCGTATCGGCCGGCCGCGCCAGATCTACACCGGCGCCACCCAGCGGGATTACGTCCCGATCGTCAAGCGCTGAGCAAGGCGCGCCCGGGCAAGCGCGCCCGGGTACTCGTTCCACTCGGCGCGTAGCGCAATGGGATGGAATGCGAAATCATCTGCACAAGGCCCGCCCGCTGTGGCGGGCCTTTATTTTACCATAAATAGGTATTTATGCCTTAAATTAGCGCGATCCGATCTGCTGCATTTCGGTATATCGGTATTCCGGTAAAATTTTCGCTTGCCTATCATCGCTTCGTAAGCACAATGTTGACAACTTATTGTATAACACATACTCAGAGGTTCTCCATGACAAGCCCCCCCGCGCCGGCTGTCGGTCGCAGTCTGGACCACCGCGTCCGACAACAGCTGAGCAAATGGCCCCAATGCCCGCCGGGCATCGAGCCGAACGGTCCCCGCGGCGGCACCTGGCTCAAAGGGCGCCCGGGCGATCAGCGCCTCAGCTCCCACCCCTTTCTGAAGCTACCCGGTAGCCAGGTCTTCCGCACCTTGCCCGACGGCATGTGGCTGCATTTCAGCCCAGGCAGCGCCCGCGACCCCTATGTGGACATCCTCTGCATCGAGGCCTGTTCGACCCTTGCCAACCTGCTCGACAAGCGCTCCCGCTTCGCCCCGAGCGTCTCCTCCCTGCTTGCCCTATGCCCACTTCCCTGGCTGCTCGCCCCCCCCGAGCGCGGGGGCGCCGTCCCCCGCTGGCGCCTGATCCGCTGGCTGGAGCAGCAACCGACCGGACCGCTGATGGTCCCGGTCCGCGATGTCCGCGTTGTCTTTGGCCTGCAGCGGCCGCATTACGGCGCCTTTGCTGAGAACCAGGTGCCGCAGCCGCACGAATATTTCTGCCCCATGGAAGCCCTGACCGCCGAAGGCGGCGACAAGGACCCGGCGATGCGCGCCCTCATGGCCCGGACCTCCTCTATCGCTAATTTCATGCATTTCCCCTGACTGTGGGAGGCGGGCCGCGCCCGCTATATCTTCCACCCCGGCAATGCCAGGGTGCAGGAGGGGAGGATGGTCGATCGGGTGCTTGGCGTGCTGGGCGGCATGGGACCGCTCGCCAGCGCGCATTTCATGCTCCGCCTGACCCTCCTGACTCCGGCCGGACGCGACCAGGATCATATCCCCGCGGTGCTCTGGTCCGACCCCAGGGTGCCGGACCGTACGGCAGCCCGTCTTGCTGGCGGCATCGACCCGCTGCCTGCCCTGCTGCGCGGCATCGAAGGTCTTGCCAGCGCGGGGGCCGGTGCCATCGTCATCCCATGCAATACCGCGCATGGCTGGTACGCCGGCATGCAGGCTGGGACCAAGCTTCCGATCCTGCATATCGTCGAGGCAACGGGGGATGAACTCACCCGCCTCCGCGTGCCGCCCGGGCGGATCGGCGTCATGGGCACGGCCGCAACTCTGGCCATGCGGCTGTATCAGCAGGGGCTGGAGCGGCGCGGCTTTGACTGCATCGTCCCGACCGAGGCGGAGATGGCAAGCCATGTCAGCCCGGCGATCGCCGAGGTGAAGGCGAACCGCGTCGCGGCCGCCTATGAACCGCTGGCTGAGATCGCCCAGCGGCTGATCGGGCGCGGCGCGCGGGCGGTGGTCCTGGGCTGCACGGAAATCCCCCTCGGTATCCAGGCCGGGCCGGCCCTGCCCTTCCCCGTCGCCGATAGCATCGACGCCCTGGCCCGCGCCGGCATCGACTGGGCCATGGCGTGACAGCCGCGCAGCGCCGGCGCTTTAGAGCATGCTGCGTTTACATGCGTTCACGCACCCTGCTCTAACTCTTTTTGGTCGCGGGATTCAGCGCCTTCGGCGATTCCGCCTCAACGCATCCCGCTCTAGCTGCCGCCCGGCACCCAAAGCACATCCGCCCGCCCGCTATCGTTCAACCGTCGGCTGAGTTGGAACAGCAGGTCCGACAGGCGATTGAGATAGCGGAGCACCTCCGGATTGAGCGCCTCCACCGCGGCCAGCGCCACCGTCTCGCGTTCCGCCCGGCGCGCGATGGTGCGCGCCAGATGCGCGGTCGCCGCCCCGGGCGTGCCGCCCGGCAGAATGAAGCTGGTCAGCGGCGGCAGGTCGGCGGCGATCTCCGCCTGCGCCGCCTCCAGCGCCGTGACGCGCGCCGCCGGCAGGCGCAGCCGCGCCCCGCCTTCCCCGGGGACGCAGAGATCAGCGCCAAGGTCGAACAGGTCGTTCTGCACGCGCCCGAGCAGCGTATCGAGCGCTGTCTCGCCAGCCAGGTGCAGCCGCAGCAGGCCGAGCGCGGCATTGGCCTCATCCACCGCGCCCATCGCGGCGATCCGCCGGTCGTCCTTTCGCACGCGGCTGCCATCGCCGAGCGAGGTCTCCCCGCCGTCGCCGCCGCGCGTGGTGATCACATCCAGCTTAACCATGCTTGCCCCTGTTCCTCGCCAGCCTTGCAGAGATTGGTCGCTGCGGCGCCGCGCCAAGGGATCCCTTAGAGCGCGATGCGTTGAGGCGGAATCGCCGAAGGCGCTGAATCGCGCGATCCAACACATGCTAGAGCGGGCTGCGTGAACGCATGTGACCGCAGCATGCTCTAGCCCCCGCCGCCTCAGTTCAGCCGGAAATGCACCCGCGTGCGGATGGTGCCCGGCACCGGCACACCATCGCGCATCGCCGGTTTAAAGCGCCAGCGCAGCACCGCCCGCCGCGCGGATTCATCCAGCGCGGGATAGCCCGAACTCTGTACCACCTGCACGCCCACCGCCTGCCCGCTTTCGGACACCTGGATCACCACGCCGACCTCCCCGGCCTCGCCGCGCTGGCGACTGGCGAAGGGGTATTCGGGCTCGGGGTTGCGCACGCCTGGCAACAGGCCGGGTGGGGAGACGGCGCCGGTGACCCGCGCCGCGCCGGGAACCACCAAGGGCTGGGCGCCCTGGCCGAATAGCGGCGGCGGCGGGGCGGCCGAGGCCGGGCCGGTGACTGGGGAAGCTGCTCGTGCCGGCGGGGGGGTACGCGGCGCGGCAGGCTTCGGCGGCGCCTTTTCGGGAGGTTTCTCGGGTGG
>CAITYE010000236.1 GCA_903896535.1 uncultured Paracraurococcus sp. | reverse complement strand
GCACATTGCCCCCGGGCAGTCGCCGCAGGCGCTGCGGAGGGGGAGCACAGTCATGTTCGATGCCAACAAGGTCCTTGGTCAGCTGATTGAACAGGGTCTCAACGGCGCGCAGCGCAGCCGCATGCAGCAGCCCGGCGGCCTCGCCCAGATCCTGAGCCAGCTTAGCGGTGCCGGCGGCGGGGCGAACAATGCCGGCGCGGCTGGGGGTGGCCTCGGCCAGATTCTCAGCCAGCTCACCGGCGGCGGCGCGAGCAACGCCGGTGCGGCCGGTGCGGCTGGGGGTCTCGGCGGGCTGCTGGGTGGGCTGTTGAACCAGGCGCAGCAGACCGGTAGCGCGGCGGCCAGCCGCGCGACCCAGGCGGCCAGCCAGTCCGGCGGTCTGCTCGACGTGCTCTCGAACGTTGCGAGCATGGCGCAGAAGGGTGCCGGCGCCGCGCAGACCGGCGTGAAGCAGAACGATCCCGCGGTCGTCGGCGGCCTTGGCGCTTTGGCGGGTCTGCTGGTCGGTGGCGGTCGCGGTGCGATCGGTGGCGGCCTGATGGCAACGCTCGGCAGCCTCGCCTATTCGGCGATGCAGCAGGCGCAGGCGGCGGCTGGCGCGGCGGCGCCCGCGACGCCTGCGGCGACCCCGGCGACGTTGCCCGGCTATCACGACGAGGCAGCGGTGCAGCGCAAGGCGCAGCTGATCCTGCGGGCGATGATCAGCGCCGCCAAGGCGGATGGGCAGATCGATGGCCAGGAAATCCAGCGCATCACCGGCAAGCTGATGGAAGGCGAAGGCGATGTGGCGGCGCGCGATTTCGTGCTGAAGGAGATGCAGGGACCGCTCGACATCGCCGCTTTGGTGCGCGACGTCAGCAGCCCGCATGATGCGGCGGAAGTCTACGCGGCCTCCGTACTGGCGATCACTGTCGATACGCAGGCCGAGAAGGATTACCTGGCGGGGCTGGCGCAGGCGCTGCGTCTGTCGCCGGATGCGGTGGCGCATATCCACGCGACACTCGGCGTGGCGGCCTAGAGCGGGATGCGTTGAGGCGGAATCGCCGAAGGCGCTGAATCCCGCGACCAAACAAAAATTAGAGCAGGGTGCGTGAACGCAAGTGAACGCAGCATGCTCTAGAGCGGAATGCGTTGAGGCGGAATCGCCGAAGGCGCTGACTCCCGCGACCAAACAAACCTTGGAGCAGGATGCGTGAGCGAATGCGAACGCAACCTGCTCTAAGCCGGGCTCATGTCGTTGCTGCAAGGCCGGGGGCGCAAGCCTCCGGTCAACCCGCGATCAGGGTGATGATCTGAACGATCGCGACGGCCGTCGCCAGCAACAAGACGATCCGCGCCAGGGTATTAGGGTTCGGCATTGCGCCACCCTAGAGCGGGATGCGTTGAGGCGGAATCGCCGAAGGCGCTCAATCCCGCGACCCAACAAAAGCTGGAGCAGGTGCGTGAGCGCATGTGAACGCAGCATGCTCTGGGATGCCGGCGGGCGGCTTGCCAGGGGATACGGCGAGCTTCCCCCCGACGCCATTGCCGCCGTTCAGACGACCGAGTCAGAACGCGACAGATTCAGAACGCAGCTCACGTGGCGCACGGCGTTTGGCCGGCTGCCGCTCCATCAGACCGCGCAGCAATGCTTTCACCGCGACAGCGTCGGCCTCTGGATACTGGG
>CAITYE010000235.1 GCA_903896535.1 uncultured Paracraurococcus sp. | reverse complement strand
GGCGGCGGCGGCGGGCCGAGGGGCGAGGGCCGCTGGCGCCGGCGGCGTCTCTCGCTGCGCCAGGGCGGGCGCGGCGAGCAACGCGATGGTGAGAGCGCCAGCCGCGGCGCGGGTCATCCCGCGACGCGGTTGGCCGCGGCGATGCCCTCGGCCACCGTCTCTCGCAGCCGGTTGTGCAGGCTGGGGGTGCCCGCCACCACATTGCCCTCGGCGAAGGGGTCGCCCCCGTTGGGGTCGGTCACGTAGCCGCCGGCTTCCCGCACCAGGACGATGCCGGCGGCGATGTCCCACGGCTTCAGGTTCAGCTCCCAGTACCCGTCGTACCGGCCGGCCGCGACCCAGGCCAAATCCAGCGCCGCGGCGCCGAAGCGGCGGATGCCGGCCACCTGTGGCATCAGCCGGGTGATGGTGGCGCTGAATTCCGCCTTGCGCGGCGTCAGGCCGAAGGGGATGCCGGTGGCGAACAGCGCCTGTTGCAGGTCCCGCCGCCCGGCGACGCGCAGCCGCCGGTCATTCAGGAAGGCGCCATTGCCCTTTTCCGCCCAGAACAGCTCATCCGCCGCCGGGTTGTAGACCACGCCGGCCACCAGCTCGGTCCGTTCCGCGTCCAGGCGCTTTTCCACGCCGACGCTGATCGCCCAATGCGGGATGCCGTGCAGGAAGTTGGTGGTGCCATCCAGCGGATCGACCACCCAGCGATATTCCCAATCCTCGCGCCCACTGACGCCGCTTTCTTCCATCAGGAAGCCGAAGGCCGGCCGGGCGCGGCCCAGTTCGGTGCGCAACGTGTCTTCCGCCCGCAGATCGGCCTGGCTGACGAAATCCCCCGGCGCCTTGGACTGCACCTGCAGCTGCTCCACCTCTCCGAAATCGCGCAACAGGCGGCGGCCGGCCTTCTGCACGGCGGCCACCACAACGTTCAGCGCGGGGGAGAGGCGGGCGGACATGGCGCGCGCCTAACCCTTCGCGCGTTCGACGTAGCTGCCGTCTTCGGTCTTCACCACGATGCGTTCGCCGGCGGTGACGAAGGGCGGCACCATGGTCTTCACGCCGTTCGCCAGCATGGCCGGCTTGTAGGAGGACGACGCCGTCTGCCCCTTCACCACCGGATCGGCTTCCACCACTTCCAGCGTCACCTGTTCCGGCAGGGACATCGCCACCGGCTCCCCTTCAATCAAGCGGACCTGCACGACCATGTTTTCCACCAGGAAGGGCAGCCGTTCGCCCAGAATGTCCTGGGAGACGGTCGTCTGCTCAAACGTCTCCGGGTGCATCAGGATGAGGTTTTCGCCTTCGGCGTAGGAGAAGGTGAACTCCTCATCTGCCGTTTCCAGGCGTTCCACCGTATCCGCGGTGCGCCAGCGCTGGTCCTTTTTCGCGCCGGTCTTGATGTTGCGCATATCCACCTGGATGACCGCGGCGCCCTTGCCCGGGATCATGATGTTCTGCTTTAGGATGGTGTAGCGCTGGCCTTCGAATTCGATGACCATGCCGGCACGCATCTGGTTGGCCTGCATCTTTGCCATGGGTGGGCTGCCTGGTTCCGGTGGTTGAAGGAGCAAACGCCCGGGGGGGCGCGGTGCCGCGATGTAGGCGCAAGCGCGGGCCCTGGGAAGGGGCGCGGCAGCGCGCGCCGGACCGATGCGGGGCGAGGCGGCGGGGGGTCATGCCGGCTCCAGCACCCGTTGGATGCGCCGGCGGGCCAGCAGCCGGCCGAGCGCGCTGAGCGAGCGCGCCATGTCCCGCCGGCGGTCGGCGGACCAATGGTCTGTCAGCGCGGAATCCGCCCTTTGCACTAGGCTTTCGTAGGTTTCGGACAAATCCCGATCGGGCAGGCACCAGGGCGGGGACGGCAAGGCGGAATAGAGCCGGAGCTGCTTGGCCAGCAGCGCCGCGGCCAGCCCGATGATGCGGTAGGCGCGGCGAAACGCGCAGCAGATGAAATAGCGCAGCCGCTGCAG
>CAITYE010000234.1 GCA_903896535.1 uncultured Paracraurococcus sp. | reverse complement strand
GCGGCGGTCGCCAACTTCTGTTTGGTCGCGGGATTCAGCGCCTGCGGCGATTCCGCCTCAAGGCATCCCGCTCTGGGCTGCCCAGCACGGGCCAAACGCCGCGTGCCGTCGGTGTCCTTCCTGTGGAGTCTGGTTCCGCCCTCCCGAGTCGGGGGGCTGGTGCCTCGGGCCGAGCCAGGCGCGAGCCCGAGGCGCGGGGCTCAGACAATCAGGGCCGCAGGCTGCGGACCAAACCAATGCCACAGGAGGTGACCATGTCGCTCAGGCTAGCGCCTGGTCCCCGGCGCAGGGCTGGCCGGGCAAAGGCGGTCGGTAGACATGCCGGGTGGCCGGAGCGGACGGCGCTGCGGACCAGCCGCCACCACAGGCCGGCGGCCTGCGCCTCGATCTGTGCCCGCTCCGCCGCAGTGGTCGTGTAGGTGTCGCAAAAGCCCACCAGGATGCGTTCGAGGCAGGGGCCGAGTTGGGCCAGGGCGGCGGCGTCGGCCGGTTGGCGGTCACATAAATGGTGGATGACCAGGGTCGCGGCCGCGGGCGCTGCGTCGCCCAGCCAGGGCCGATAGGCGGCGGCGAGCGCCTGGGCCGCCCGGGCTTCCAGCACCTGGCTGACCCGGTGCGTGGTGTTGTTCTGGTGCCAGCGATAGGTGGTCAGCGGCTCCGGCAGCTTGGCCGGATCGCCGACCCGCAACAGGCGGTGATAAAGCTCGTAATCATCGGCGTATTCGAATTCGGGCAGCAGGAAGGCGCCAAGCTGGTCGATGGCCGACCGGCGCAGCATGACCGAGGCCCAGGCGAAGGGGTTGTCGGTGTGCAACACCCAGCGCAGCAGCAGCGGATCGCTGACCTGACGGTCGTCGAAGACATGCCGGCGGCCATCGGGGCGCAGTTCGACCACGCCGCTGCCAACCATGACGCTGCGCGGATTGGCATCGAGATGCGCCGCCTGCAGGCGCAGGCGGTCCGGGTGGCTGAGATCATCGTGATCGAGCGGCGCGAGATAGGCACCGCGGCAGGCGGCAAAGCCGAAATTCCGCGCGCCGACGATGCCGAGGTTGCGCTCCGGGCGCAGTAGCCGGATGCGAGGATCGCGCGCCGCGTAGCTGGCGACCAGTTCTGGCGTGCTTGCATCGGTCGAACAATCGTCGACGAGCACCAGCTCAAAATCCTCAAAGCGCTGGGCGAGCACGCTATCGAGGCTTTCAGCGATCAATGGCGCACCGTTATAGGTCGTCATCAGCACGCTGACCTTGGGCGGGGTCATGGCAGCACCGCTTCCCCCCCGCCGAGCAGATCGGTCGCGCGCAACCGCCGGCCCGGGGGCGGGGCTGGCAGCGTGAGTGCCGCATCGGGCCGCATGGCAACAAGGCGCAGCCGCGCCGGGTCAGCTTGGCCGTCCGCGTCCAGCAGGTCGAGCCGCAGGATATGCCGGGCGGCCGGGCTTGGGCCATCCAGGGACAGGCGGACCCCCTGCCCCACGCGCGTCAGCTTGGGCGCGGGCAGTGGGATTGGCGAGAGGACGAAGATCGTCGGACGGACGGGGTCGAGGGTGACGCTTGCCTGGTCAGCGAGCGCTGCGGCCGGGCCGGGGCCGAGTGGGCGCAGATGGGTCTTGGCGGGCAGCCGCAGTGTCAACGGGCTCGGACCCGGTTGCGGCTTGGCGGCTTGCACCGCGACCAGCCGCAGCACGCCGTTACGATAAAAGCGGGTCTCGACCGGCACCGTGGCATCAACCTCGGTCTCCGGCAGGACGCCGGCTGCGGCTAGAACCGGCATAAGATCGGCCTTGGCGAAGTGCGCAAGATGGCGGATCGGGACGCCATCGAGTGGCGGCACAGAGCGGCGCACGCCGTGGTTGTCGAAAAGACCTGGCTTGGCGGCATCGGCGATGACGATCCGGCCCGAATTGGCAAAGCCCCGAATCGCTGCGACTTCGGCATCCGACAGCGCGATGCTGTGCGGCAGTACCAGGATATGAAGACCGGCAAGCGTGGCGGGCGTCAGGCGCTCGGGCGTCAGCCAGTGCGGCCGGATGCCGGCGCCAGCGAGCCCATCGATGGCGCCGAACAGCGCTTGCCGCCAGGCATTGTCGTCCTTCCACTCGGTCTCCGAGGTACGGGTGTTCCAGGGTGGCCCCCCTGCCCCGGCCTCGCTGCGGCGATCCAACAGCCAGCGGAGGCGAAAACTTGGCTGCGAATAGAGGATGCCGACTGAGGCGCGCTCCACCGTACTGGCGCGGAGCTGGGCGGAGAGGCCGCTGCGCAGCGCCTGGAAATGCGGCGCGCTAACCGCTCCGCGCGGGCCCGGCGTGCCATCGGCAGCGATGATGTCGGCCTCGCCATCCCAGAGGACGACGCCGCGATGCCCCAGCAGCGCGAGCTGCCAGAGGCGGTGCCATTCGGTGGGGCTCGCCTCATGGCTGGTCGTATAAAGGTCGAGGGCCGGGTTGAGGCCGCCGATGACCTCAGCCGGGCCGCCCTCGATCACATCCACCGCCTGGGCCAGCAGGGCGTAGTTCCAGCCACCGGTACCGGGCATCTGGCCGCCTGCGATGGCCACGGGCAAGGCAGGGTCGCCGGCCCGGACGGCGGCGCGGCCAAAGCGGATCGCCTCGGCGAAGCTCTCATCCATGAAGGCCTTGAAATCGACCCAGGGTGCGAAGGAGGTCTCAGGCGCGGCGATTGCCTGGGCAGTCGTCATCGGCAGCACCGCATCCCAGTTGGCGAAGGCGCTGTGCCAGCGGGCATTGAGGGCGGCGACCGAGGGGTAGTGCCCGCGCAACCAGCGGCGGAAGGCTGCAAGGCTGGCCGGGCCGCGGTCGAAATCCCATTCGGCTGCGAGATCGGCGATACCCGGCTCATCGCCGAGATCGAGGAAGAAGGGCCGGCCCGGTGCGGCGATCATGCGGTGCAGCCGGGCGTGGGTGGTCAGGCGCCGGGCGATGCGGGCGCGCCAAGTGGGATCGAGCAGGCTCGGGTCGCGCTGGAAGATGGTGGGGTCGCCGGGGTTTTCGCGGTAGCGGCGCTGGGCTTCGGTGAAGAGCCAGTTTACCGGGCGATGCGGGGTCCAGCGGTGATAGGCGCTGTAGAAATCGGTCGCGACGTTCTCGACGTACCAGCCCAGGCCATTGGCGCGGAACGGCGCGACGCGCTCACGGATCCAGGCGGGGTCGGCCGGGCTATCGCGCTGGCCGAGGATCATGCCGCCGGAGATGCCAAGCCGAGGCAGGCCAGGATAGGCCGTATCGGGTTGGCGCTGGTAAAGAATGACCTCGTAATTCGGCCATGCCTCGGTCTCGGCGGCGGCGGCGGCCCCGCTCAGGAGAAGCGGCAGGCAGGCAAGAAGCGCGCGTAGCTGTGAGAACATGCCGACCAATGCCTTGTTCCAGCGAGGGAGCGCAACTCGCGGTCTAGAGAGCAACCCGAAAGCTATCGGACGGCTAGCTAGAAGCTACCTAGAAGCTACCTAGAAGCTATCGGGAAGCTTTCAGCTTGCCTTCAAGGGCGGCGATGGCCTGTTCGAAGGCCTCACCCAGCACCCAGCCCTGGGCATCGGCCAGGGCATAGAAGGCATCCGCTGCTTCCTGGCGGACCTT
>CAITYE010000233.1 GCA_903896535.1 uncultured Paracraurococcus sp. | reverse complement strand
GATGGCGACCGAGGGCGAGACGCTGGTGCAGCGCATCCCCGCCGGGCGGCTGGGCCGGGCGGATGACCTCGCCGGCGCGGCTTTGCTGCTCTGCTCCGATGCCGGGGTCTACATCAACGGCGCCGATCTTTATGTCGATGGTGGCCGCAGCGTCGCCTGAGCGGGGTCAGTCGAACAGCGTCGCCAGCCGCTGCTTCATCTGATCGGCGATATAGAGCGCGAGCGCCTGGATGGTGGAGGTCGGGTTTACCCCGCCCGAGGTCACCCAGATGCTGCCATCGAACTTTCGGATGGAATTAGAGTGGCCCTTCGCCAACCCCACCGCCGATCTTGCCGCTCCAGCGAAGGGACAAGAGCAGCCCGGCATAGAAATCTGCCAACCCGTACCAGGATGGGTCGGTCAGCTTCGGATTGGCGATGACATCGTCGAGCGGCTGTACCCAGTTCGGCTGCCCATACTGCCAGTTCCGCATCGGCCCGCTCATGAAGGCCGAGAACTCACCCCTCGCTGCTTGCATCAAGCGATGCGGCCTTGCCGATGGCGGGCGAGCCGGGTTCTCAGCCCGGCACGGGGGCGGCTGGCGGCAGCAGCCCCTCGGCGCGTAGTTCCTGCCACAGCGCGGCGGGGATGGGCTGGCGCAACAGAGCAAGGTTCTCCGTCACCTCCCGCACCGACAAGGCGCCGGGAATGACGCTGGCGATGGCGGGATGGGCCAGGGGGAATTGCAGCGCGGCGGCGGCCAGCTTCACGCCGTGCCGGTTGCAGACCGCGGCGATGCGGCGTGCCTTCTCGATCAGTAGGCTGGAGGCGGGCTTATAGTCATGCGTCGCGCCATCCGGCACATCGCCGGCGAGAATTCCCGAATTATACGGCCCGCCGAGGATCACGCCGATCCCATTGGCCTCGGCATAGGGCAAGAACTCATCGAGCCCGCCCTGTTCCAGCAACGTGTAGCGCCCGGCCAGCAGCATGCAGTCGAAATCCCCGGCGCGGGCGAAGCGGAGGCACATATCGGCCTCGTTCAGGCCGCAGCCGATGGCGCCGATCACCCCCGCGCGGCGCAACTCATCCAGCGCCCGGAAGCCGCCATCCATCAGCGTGCGGAAGCGTTCGTCCAGCAAGGCCCGGTCGCCGATGGTCCAGAAATCGATGTCGTGGACCAGCGCGATGTCGATGCGCGACAGACCGAGCCGCAGCCAGGATTGTTCGAGAGAGCGCATCACGCCGTCATAGGAGTAGTCATAGGCGGCGGCGAAGCCGGGCAGGCCGTTCTGGCGGAAATCGGCGGGCAGTGCTTCCCCTGGGCGCAGCGTCCGCATCACCCGCCCGATCTTGGTCGAGAGGATGAACTCGCCGCGCGGCCGCTGCCGCAGCGCATGGCCCACGCGCAGCTCACTGCGGCCATAGCCGTAATAGGGCGAGGTATCGTAGTAGCGGATGCCGCCATCCCAGGCCGCGTTCAGCAGCGCCTGCGCCTCTGCCTCCGGGATGGTCGCGCGGAAGCCGCCGATCGGGGCGGCGCCGAAGCCCAGCCGGCTGACGGCAAGGCTGCTGCGCCCGAGGCGCCGGGTCTCGATCGCGGTCATCATCCCCCCTTG
>CAITYE010000232.1 GCA_903896535.1 uncultured Paracraurococcus sp. | reverse complement strand
GGCGGGGATGAAGTTCCGGGCGCGGGCGCCGGTGGACCAGACCACCTCGACGCTGCGGGCGGTGCGATCGACCGTGACGGGCGCCGCCAGGGCGCGGGCGGCGACGATCGATGGCTCTGGAACGGGCGCTGGATCGGGCGGAACGACGACAGCCGGCGCGGCATCGCTGCCGCCCGGCTCGGGGCTTTCGGTCATGAGGGTCCTCTGAGGCTAGGGGCCGGCCGGTCGGGCTGGCGATGCCGCGCCGGTGGCGGCGATTTCCACAGCGGCGAGCTGCGCCGGGTCCTGCGCCGCGCCGGTCTTGCCGACGCGGCGGGGATCGCTGTCGAGGACGATGCCGGCCTCGTCCAGATGCTCGTTGGCGAGGCGGATATCCTCGATCACCTGGCGGAAGTCATAGCCAAAGGCACCGACCGCCTCGGGCTGCGGCACAAAGCCCGCGCGCACCTGCGCGATCAGCGCCGAGGTATCCTTGAGCGGGTCGATCATCTCGTGCGCCGGCGGGACATGCGAGACGCCCTCCGGCAGGTCGGCCCCCCAGAGCCCCAGCAGCGCCCCCTGCGCGTGAAAGCGCTCGGCGATGGGCCGGACCAGCATCGGGATGAGCATGCCGTACTGGATCTGCTCGCAGAGCCGGCGGAACTCGATCTTGCCGGCCCGGAGCGACGAGTAGTTGGCCTGGGTCAAATCGCCAGAAACCTGGTCGTAGGTCAGGCCGGCGCCGACCGCGGCGGCCTCCAGCGCCCGCCGGGCAAAGGCGGCATGGCTGCCGCCGCCGGAGGGGTTCACGACATCCACCGCCCCGCCGCCGCGGCGATAGAGGATCATGCCGGGCTCGAACGCCTCGACCGGGCGGTTCTGCGCATCGCGCAGCAGATTGGCGGCCGGGCCGGTCACGGCCTCATCGGTATCGTCGGTGATGACCGCGGCGAGGCAGGCCTCGATCTTGGCTTTCATGAGGAGGGCGTCCTCGTAATCCCCGAGATCGCGCAGCCGGGTCAGGATTGGCGCCAGCCACGAGACGTCGCGCATCTGGCCCGGCCGGCGCTTGCGATAGAGGTGGAGCACGTCGCTGGCCGGGATCGGCTCGCTGGCCAGCGTCAGCGGCAGGCCGGGCCACCAGGCGCCGGGGTGGCGGGGGAACAGCCAATAGGCCGCCGGCGCGCCGGCCTCATCGACGGCAATGCCGTGAAAGGTGGGCAGCCCCTGGAGCATGCCGACCCGGGTGGTATCGAGGTGATCGCTCTCCAGCACCTGCAGCCGCAGGCCGATGGGGTTGGCGGGGGTCACCGCTGTCGGCAGCAGGCGGATGAAGCATTCGCCGCTCTCGACCACGGCGCGCATGGCCAGGGCCTGGATGCCGTAGAGGTCGAGCCGGCGCTCCGCATCGCAGGCGGTGCTCTCGGCCCAGCGGCGCCAGGCGGCGGTGTGGCCAGCATCAGGCCAGCGGGTGGTGATCCCGGCGCCTACGGCATTGCCGGTCCAGAGATCGACGATGCGGGCGGCATAGGGGTCGTTGCGGACGGCATCCCGCGCGCGGCGCGCGACGGTCATGGCGGCGCTGGCTACCTCGGTATCGGCGCTACCGCCGCCGGGCTGCCAGCGCGAGGCGCGGCTTTCCTGCGCCGCGGCATAGCCGCGCAGGGCGTGCCAGGCGTCACGAAGGCGCCCCATCACTTGGTTCCCTCGCGGGAGAAGCTGGCGAAGGTCACGCTGGGACGCCGGGCAGCGCCGACCTCGGCGAAGGGGGCGGTGGCGGTTACGATCGACATCTCGCCTCCCCAGTACCAGAGCGTGGGACCTCGAATTGCGCCGATGACGTAGATTCACGTTGCTAAAATACGCCATTGGCGTATTTTCTTCGGCGTGCAGATCGTCCGAACCAACCGCTACTTGAAGGACATGAAGCGCCTTGGCGCCTCCGCCGCGGATATGGCGCGGGTGGAGGCGGAGATCGCTGTGAACCCGCAGGCTGGCGACGTCATCCCTGGCCTCTCGGGCCTCCGGAAGATCCGGTTTGCTCTTGGCGGTAAGGGAAAGCGCGGCGGGGGAAGAGCGATCTACTTCCTGATGGTTTCAGACGATCTGGCGGTTCTTGTGTTCGCCTATTCGAAGTCGGTCCAGGAGGATCTGACGGCCGAGCAGCGGAAAGCCGCTCTCGCGCTGATCAAGGAGATGAACGATGGCTGACAGCGACAAGGATCCCACGTTTGGTGACGGCTTGCTGGAAGGCCTGCGAGAAGCGGTAGCCTGGAAGCGCGGCGAGTTGGCTCTCGAGGTGGTGAACATCGACCCAATGCCGCCGGCTCGGATTCGAGCGATCCGCAAGCGTGTGGCGCGCTCGGCGCGTGAGTTTGAGACCCGCTTCGGCATTCCTGCGGCAACGATCAACAATTGGGAGCAGGGCCGACGCTCGCCTGATCCTGCGGCGCGAGTGCTGCTGCAGGTGATCGAGCGGGACCCCGAAGCCGTGTTGCGTGCGTTGCGTCCGCCTGAGGCTGCATAACCTAATCGATCCTTGAGAAGCTGGCGAAGGTCGCGCTGGGGCGACGCGCGGCGCCGACCTCGGCCGCGTAGCCGGCGGTGAGTGCCGCGGCGATGTCTGCCAGGCTGCGATAGTCGACGCGACGGCCATCGAAATCGACCCGCGCTGTGCCGCTGGTGTAGGCGTCAGCCAGCGCGCGCCAGCGATTGCCGGCCGGCAGAGCCAGTGCCCAGGCGAGGATCGTCGGGTCCATCGATCCTCCCTGGGGATAACGTGGGCCCCGCCAGTTTCGTTTGGGGCGCAATGCTCAACCCTACACACTCGACCTTGAAGATCCGACGTGGTGTGTATAAATGTGTAAATGAACAGCCGTGACGTGATCCGAGCCCTCGAGGCCGATGGCTGGGTATTGGTCGCCCAGAAAGGCAGTCACATGCAGTTCAAGCATCCGTCCAAGCCGGGACGGGTCACGGTGCCCCACCCTAAGCGGGATTTCCCGCTGGGTACGTTGCGGAGCATCGAGCGGCAGTCCGGCCTGCGTCTGAGGTGATCACAATGCCTAACTATATCGCGCTGATTCACAAGGAACCCGACAGTGACTACGGGGTCTCGTTTCCGGATTTTCCGGGCTGCGTTACCGCAGGTGAGACGCTCGATGAGGCGCGCCGGGAGGCGGCCGAAGCACTGGCGCTGCACATCGACGGCATAATCGAGGATGGCACAGCCATTCCTGAGCCTTCATCGCTTGAAGAGGTGATGGCGGAGCGCGAGAGCCGCGATGCAGTGGCGTTTCTGGTCCCGGTGCAAGCACGACAGTCGCGAGCCGTGCGGGTGAATATCACCCTCCCCGAAGACGTGCTCGCCGATGTCGATCGGGCCGCTGGCCATCAGGGTCTGAGCCGCAGCGCTTTCCTGGCGCGTGCGGCACGACGCGCCATGGGCGATGCCGCTTGATGGCTGGTCAGCAAGCAGCGAGCGTAAGCTGTTAGGTGTCGGCCAGGGCGCGCCAGTGCCCAGGCGAGGATCGTCGGGTCCATGCCGCCTCCTATCGCAGCCAGCCGCCGGAGCGCTGCAGCCAGCCCCGCGGCCGGATATTCGGCAGCGTCGCCACGTCCCAGCCAGAGTCGGCGGTAGAGATCAGCCTTCCAGGTGGAAACCGACACCGTCCAGAGCTTCAGCCCGTGCCGCAGCTTGCGGCCATTCACCAGCGCATCCACCCAGGTCGGCCCCTGCACCGGCTGCGCGCGGTTCCAGCCATCCACCCCCTTGGTCGGGGCAATCCGAGGATCCCGGAGACGCCGCAGCTGGCCATAGACTGCCGCCGTGTCGCGCCCGCCCGTGTCGACGCAGGCCTTGCGGTGCGGAGAGGGCATCCATGATGGCGCCGAGATAGGGGGCGCGGGCGGTGCGCCAGGGTCCGGGCTCGGCGGAGCCGCGGCTGCTCAGGACGCGGTGCTGTTCGGCCCAGGCGGTGACGCTGAGTTGGGGCGGGGGGCGGAGCAGCCTGCCGGCGCGGCGGTGGACATGCTCACGCGCCTGGGTTGGCGCGTCCATGGATGCCGGCCGCGGGCTCGAAGCGATCGGCGGTCTCCGTCAGCAGGGCGGCGATGTGCTGCTGC
>CAITYE010000231.1 GCA_903896535.1 uncultured Paracraurococcus sp. | reverse complement strand
CGGCGCGCGGCTTCTACGAACGCCACGGCTATGCCGTTTTCGGCGAGCTGCCCGACTATCCGGCCGGGCATTGCCGGGCCTTCCTGATGAAGCGGCTGGATCGGCTGCCGCCCCTCAGCTGAGCGCTGCGCTGCCCTGCCCCCCCAACCGGCGTAGCGCGACCGAGAGTCTGGAATAGGCCAGCCAGAAGCCGCCATGGGCGATCTCGGCATCGGTGCCGGCACGCGGCTCACCGCGTCGCAGGAGGCCGAGCCGCGCCTCGAAGCGGCCGCGCATATTCTCGAGGAAGGCTTCGGTGCTGGTCATATACTGCTCCAGCATCTCGGCCGCGATCTCGATCTCGGCGAGCGGATGGCCCATGGTGGTGAAGGATTTCAGGTTGCGGCTGTCCTGCGCCAGCGCCAAGTTGAGCTGATGCAGCGCGGCAAGGTGCGTCGCGATTCGCCGCCGCGTCTCCTGGACCTCATTGGCCACCGCGGCCTGGGTCGGCGCCTGGGTATCGGGCATGGTCGTTACCTCCGCTGTCGGTCCAGCCTGCGCTGCGGAGGTGAAGAAAAGGCTACCTCGGCTCGGTCGCCTCGAAGGCAGTCCAGGCCGCGTCGTCCCAACTCGGCGTCCCTTCGATGCCGGAGCGCGCACCAAGCACTGCCCTTGGGACCAAAGTTGCGTCGCGCGCATCGCAGCGCTGCCAAACTGCCTTTGGACCGGGTTCGGTGGTGGCGACGCAGCGCTGCCAACCGGCCTCGCTTGACCGGCTTCGTCACGGGCGCGACCCTTCTGCGGCTTACGATCAGGGGAACGCCATGCTGCCGCTCACGGGAATCAAAGTGGTTGAGGTCGGGCAGAATCTCGCCGGGCCCTATGGGGCGGAAATCCTGGGCATGCTCGGTGCCGAGGTCGTCAAGATCGAGCGTCCGGAGGGCGACGACGCCCGTGGTTGGGGTCCCCCTTTCCATGCAGGAATTGCCACCTCGTTCCACGCGGTGAACCGTAACAAGCGCAGCGTCGTCGTCGACCTGAAGGACAAAGTCGCACGCGATTGGCTGGTGGAGTTCATCGGCACCCGGGACATCCTTGTGCAGAATATGCGGCCTGGCTCCCTGGAGGGCTTCGGCCTCGGCGCTGAGGTGCTGCGCGCCCGCTACCCGCAATTGATTTACTGTTCGCTGCATGCCTTCGGCGCGACTGGGCCGCTGGCCTTGAAGCCCGGCTACGAGCCGATCGTGCAGGCCTTCGCGGGCATGTTCAGCGTGAACGGTATGGCCGAGGCGCCGCCCGCCCGGGTTGGCATGCAGGTGCTCGACCTCGGCACCGGCGTGTGGGCGGCGCTCGGTTGTCTTGCCGCGCTGCAATTGCGTGCGCGCACCGGGCAGGGTTGCGTCGTCGATACCTCGCTTTTTGAAACGGGCCTTGGTTGGATGGCACAGCATTTTGCCGGCTTTAATGAGAGCGGCCGGCAGCCGCCGCGGCACCGGACCGGCAATCCGAAGCTGATCGTCTTCCAGGCCTTCGATACGGCCGATGGCGAAATTGTCGTCGCCGCCGCCAATGATCGGCTCTTCGTGAAATTCTGCGACGTCCTCGGCCATCCCGAATGGGGCGCCGATCCGCGCTTCCGCACCAATGCCGACCGCATCGCCCACCGTGAGATCCTGCTGCCATTGCTGGAACAGGCGATGCGGACGAAGGACAGCGAAGCCTGGACACTGGCGCTGGAGACGGCGGGAATTCCCTGCTCGCCGATCCACGACATGGCCGCGGTGAAGGCGCATCCGCAGACGGCCGCGCTTGGTATTATGCAGCCGATGCCGGGCTATGGGCTGGAAGGGATCGCCCTGCCGGTCTCTTTTGATGGGACCAGGCCACCGGTCATTCAGGGCGCGCCGAAGCTCGGCGAGGGCAATGCCGACTTTGGTGCGCCGGGCAAGGCGGAGGCGTAGCGCGCTCTACGTCGCGAAGCTTTGCGGCGCCCGCGTGCAGTCGCCCCTTCGGCGCGGCGCGTTACGGCGCAAGACTCCCAGGTCATCGGTTGGCCGCCGGGTATCCGGCCGGCCTCGGTGCCAAGCAGAGGAGTTCCGTCATGACCGAAGCCCCCGTCGAGGTGAGGAAAGCCGCGCCGCTACCCGCTAGCCTGGCAATCCTCGAGCCTTGGAACCTCTGGCGTGGTGAGTTCGATCGCGTTTTCGAACGCATGTTCGCTGGCGGCATCCCGCCGCTGCGCCGCCTGCTGGAGCAGGTTCCTGGCCTGCAGACCAACGGCACATGGCCGGCGATCGACGTCAGCGAAGAGAAGGACTGCTACCGAATCCATGCCGAACTACCGGGCATGGCAGAGGGGGATGTCGAGCTGTCGCTCAGGGGCCGGATACTGGTTTTGCGTGGTGAGAAGAAGCGCAGCCACGACGAAAATGGCGCCGACTGGCATCTGAGCGAGCGCAGCCATGGCCGCTTCGAGCGCGATTTCAGCCTGCCGGAGAGCGTCGATTCGGCCGGGATCGAGGCCAGCTTCGACAAGGGTCTGCTGACCGTGACCCTACCTAAGCGGGCAGCATCGCCGCCCGAATCCCGCCGGATTACGGTAAAGCCAACCATTGTTGGGGATGCTGGCGTGTCGGCGGCCGGGGCCGCTGCCTGATGCGCACGGGGCCGGGGCGGCGTGGCCGCTCCGGCGCCCCGCTCAGGCCGGCAGCCGCGCCTCTCGCCATAGGCCAAGCTTCTCTTGCGCCGCCTTGTCGGAGAAACCGAACAGGGTCAGCGGCGCTGTGGCGCTGAGGCGGAGCTCGGACCAGCTCGGTACCACCACCAGGTCGCGCTCGGAGAGCGAAAATTCCTGGCCATCGACAAGTGCCGTGCCCCGGCCCTCGACGACGACGAAAACCGCGCCATCGGTCGCTCGGCGCGGTGCTGTCTCAAAGCCTGCGGGCAAATGGCGAACCTGGGCGGCGATCGTCGGCATCACCGACCCGCCATCGGCCGGGTTCACGAATTCCAGCGCATGACCCAGATGCGGATCGGGTGCTTCGGCTGCGGCCAGACCCAGCAGGCTCTCGCGCCATTCGGCATAGGGGTAGTGGAACATCGGCTGGCCGGCCGGCCGGCGATCGGCGGCGCTGCCGCGAAAGGGGCGCAGGTTGCGGCCGTAGCGGCGCAGGCTGTCATCGGCGGGGATCGCCTCGGCCTGGGCGGGATGGTCGAGGCGTTCGGCGAAGCTCGCCTCGTAGAAGCGGACGGTGGGGATATCGAGCCCGTCGAGCCAGATCATCGGCTGGCCCGTCTCATTGCCATGGTCATGCCATTGCCAATTGGGCGTCAGGATCAAGTCGAAGGGGCGCATCACCGCGCGCTCCCCATCAATTGCGGTATAGGCGCCATCGCCTTCCAGGACGAAGCGGAGCGCGGATTGGGTGTGGCGATGGCAGGGCGCGATTTCCCCGGGCAGGATCAGTTGCAGCCCGGCATAGAGGCTGGGCACCACCGCGGAGCTGCCAAGCAGACCGGGATTTTCCAGGATCAGCACCCGCCGTTCCGCCTGTTCGGCGGAGATCAGGTCGCCCGCCCGCAACAGGTAGTCCCGCGCTGGGCCGTAATGCCAGCGGTGCGGCTGCGCTGCCGAACGCGGCACTGGCGTGACCAGCGCGGCCATCACTTCCCACAGCGGATAGAGGCTGTGTGGCCGCATATCGGCATAGAGCGCTTCGAGCAGCCGGCGCTGGTCGTTGCTGCCTGGGCTGGCGGTGCCGTCCATGATGTTTCCCTTCTTCGCCGCCGCTCGGGCGGCGCTATCCCTCGGCCGGCGGCGGGTCGCGGAAATAGGGCTCGACGCCACCCTGCAGCTTCATGGTCAGTGGCCGACCCTTACGATCGACGGTCTTGCCCACAGACACCCGCACCCAGCCTTCGCTGACGCAGTATTCCTCGACGTTGTTCTTCTCGACCCCCTTGAAGCGGATGCCGATGCCGCGGGTCAGCAGCGCCTCATTGTAATAGGGGCTGGCGGGATCGATCGAGAGACGGTCGGGCAGGGTATCGCTCATGCCCGACCGATAGCGGCGACGGCGGCGGAGGGGAAGCCGCGCGGCGGGCGCCGCCGCAGAGCCATCGCGGCTAGTGCGGGGAGGAGGAGCAACGCGCCGGCCGGCTCCGGCATCGCCGCCAGCAGCCAGTCCCGGTTGGCGAAGACCGAGACATCGCCGCCGAACTGGCCGAAGCTGCTGTTCGGCGTGCAGCCGGTGCTCAGGCAAAAGATGAAGCTGTGCACGCCCACCAGATAGGTGATGCCGCCAACTGTCAGCAGGGCGCCACCGCCGGAATCGCCCGGGGCGATCATCACCTCATCGGGGCCGACCGCGCCATTACCGTTCAGGCCGGCAAATCCGTAACGATCAAAATCGTAGATGTAGATGGCCGGCGCTGCGGGATCGTAGAGGTCATAGATGTTGCGTCCGTAGCGCAACGTACCGAAGGTGCTGCCCTGATAGCCGGTATCGCCCAAACCGGTGTCGCCATAGCCGGTAATCGTGACGGCCGCGCCGAAGGCGGGCGCAGCGGTATAAAGGGAATAGCCGGCGATCCCCGTGATCGGCGCGGGCAGGCGGAGCAACGCGAGATCGCCGCCATTGGCCAGATCGCCGCTCCATAGCGGCGAGACGGTGTAATCCGTGACCCGTGCCCATTGGCTGGAATTGGCGAAGGTCACATCAACGAAACTGGTCCTCCAGGTGCCGTCCGCGCCGCTGACGCAATGCGCCGCGGTCAGCAAGAAGCTGCCGCCCAGCAGCAATGTGCCGGAACAGCCGCCATAGGCGCCGTTGGTGAAATGGGTGATCAACATCGCCTCGCCATCGAGGAAGCTCTGCCCGGTTCCGAGCCCTGCGGCCTGCGCGGCGGCGTCCTGATAGACGATGGCGGTGGCCGGCCGGCCGACCAGCAGCGCGGCGAGGAAAAGCAGGGCGGCGAGACGGCAGGACAGGGTTTTCTTCACGCGGAACCACCTTTCGGGTGGGCCATCGGCGGAGCCGAGGACTGCTACCCAAAAGGTTACCACCGATATGGCGGCAGCGGCAGGGCGTTTTCCGTGAGCCTAGGGCTTAGT
Organism: uncultured Paracraurococcus sp.; assembly: GCA_903896535.1. Taxonomy (GTDB): domain Bacteria; phylum Pseudomonadota; class Alphaproteobacteria; order Acetobacterales; family Acetobacteraceae; genus CAITYE01. The sequence continues at coordinate 1,173 of CAITYE010000231.1, read as the reverse complement.
AGCCCAGCGCCCGGTCCACCACTTCGCGCAGCGGCCGCCCATCCAGGAAGCGGGCGAGGTTCTCGGCGAAAAGACGGGCAACGACCGTATCCCGCCGCGGATGCATGCCGCCCATATGTGGCAGCACCCGGAGGCCTGGCGTGGTCCAGAAGGGGTGGCTTTCCGGCAGAGGTTCCTCGCGAAAGACGTCCAGGATCGCGCCGCCGAGCCGCTTGCCGGTGATGGCGGCGATCAGCGCGGCGTCGTCGATCGCCCCGCCACGGCCGAAATTCAGCAGCCAAGCCGAGGGTTTCATCTGCCCCAGTCGACTCGCATTCATGAAATTTTCAGTCTCCGGCGTCGCTGGCAGCAGCAGCACGACGTAATCGGATTGGGCGAGAACCTCTTCGGTCTTCTCTGGGGGGAAGATCTCAGCGATGCCGGGCAGGGCGCCACCACCGCGCCGCGTACCAACCACCCGCATGCCGACCGCGGTTGCCATGCCGGCGAGCTTTGCGCCAATCGCGCCGACGCCGAGGATGCCGAGCGTGGCGCCGGCGAGCGGCACCGCCACCTGCCGTTCCCACTTCCCGCGCTTCTGGCTCTCAGCCATGGTCATGAAGGGCTTGGCGATGGAGAAGACGGCGCCCAGGATATTCTCCGGCATGCTTTCCCCATGCGTCCCGCGGGCGCAGGTCAGGGTGAGACTGGTCGGCAGGTCTGGCAGGGCGAGCCACATCTCAACCCCCGCAGTCAGTGCCTGGGCCCAGCGCAGCTTCGTGAATTGCGGCAGCAGGCCGGGCGAGGCACCCCAGGCGAGCATCGCCTCGGTCTCCGCAAGCACGGCCGGTGAGGGCTTTTCCGCCCGCTTCAGCGAGGTGATCGCGACGCGCCCGCCAAGGCCCGCAGCGGCGATCGCCGCCTCATAGGGTGCGGGCTGATCCGCCCAGAGCAGGATGCGGGTCGGTGCGGCCATGGGACCTCCTTCGGCGGTAGTCGGTGCGCAGCCTAGGCGCCGGCGGCAAGACTGGCCAGGGCGAGGCAGGGACCTCGATTCGTTTCATATTTCATTAAATTTTTCGTGGTTGATACAAATCCGTTCGTTCCGGCACGAGTCGATAAGGGTTTGGCTTCATGTCCGATTTTCCACGGCACATCCTGGGCGTGGGCATGTTCAGCAGCGCCTCCACCTGG